>NZ_JACRSE010000003.1:300000-580334 GCF_014281055.1 Fluviispira vulneris
AGTGATACCTATTTCAACAGCTTTTGCTAAGGTTTCTTCACAATCAGTTGCATTTGTCTCACCGTAGAATTCTGACATGCCCATGCAACCGAGTCCGAGGTCAGGGATTGTTAATTGACTTGAATAACTGACGCGCATAATTTCTCCTTTGTAAAATATATATTAATTTTAATATGCTAAAGAAAATTAAATGTAAATATTTACATTTTCAATAAATGAATATTGAGTGGAGGTTTTTTCGAAAATTGAAATTTGCATGACAATAAAATAATCACAATTTTTATTTCAAATAAAAGTTTTCAGGTAAAATTGTTTTTTATAAATTAATATTATTTGTTTTAATTACCTAATTAGCATCAATTAAGGTTTTTTATTCGTCTATAATCAAAAGAATTTTTTATTAAGTATTTGATGATTTAATAATTATTTGTTAATGAAAAATCGGTCTTTTTAGAAAGACAAGAAAAATAATTTAATTAAAATATTCTGAATAGGTATTTATGAATCAAAGTAATATCCACAAAGTGGGAGCCGTCATTCTTAAAAATATTAGCTCTTAAAAAAATAAATCATGATTTGCTGATTACTCCTGGTGGGAAGAAACATGAAAATGAAACTGCTGTTGAATGTTTAAAAAGGGAAATGAGTGAGGAAATCAATTGCACGCTTAATTCATATGTCTTTTTGAATACTTATTCAGCTCCGTCAAGCCATTATTCTCTCATTGAGACTGCAAAAGATAATGACTTGCATGTTGAAGAATTTTTAAATAATTTATACTTCCAAATACTCATTCTAAATAAATCCGAAAATCTTGATTACACCCTGGTAATTTATATTTTGGAAGAAACTGTTGGGACTGCGTATGTGATTCAAAATAATTAGAGATATAGAAAGAGTAAAAAATAATTGAAAATAAATTGTAATCAGTGTTAGATACTTTTGTGAAGTATAAACTTATCATAGCTAATACTTTTTTCCTATGTTGATATAAGTTTATACTACAATGATATTAAAAAAAAAATTGCAGTATAAACTTATATTTTTTAATGAAAATCACGAGGAATCGAAATTTGAAATTATTATTATCTTTGTTATTGATTTTGTTTGCCTTAACAGGTTGTTCTAACTCTACAATTAAAAATCACTCCGGTATCGATAATAAATTTACTGCTATTACTTATGATGGTGAGGATGATTTATTTGAAAGAACTGACGCTAGATCTCCTTTTGCACGCCCTTCTAACGCTAGAGTAGGCTTTGATGTTGATGGTGTTCTTCATACTGAGGTACGCTATTCGTTAGAAGATAAATATTTCCCATTAAAGTTTGTTTTTGATACTACAAAAAGAAATTTGAGATTACAAAAGGAAATAAAATTTTTACTAAATCACTCTAATAAGCCTTATATTGTTACTCATAATAAAGATGTTTGTGATTCCAGACATACATCTAATAGTTTAAATTTTTTGAATACTAATAAATTAGACTCTATCCGATCTTCAGATATTTTCTGTGTTTCTAAAGAGATATCTGCTAAATTAAAGAATCAAAATATAAATGTATTTTATGATGACAGTCCTTCAGTTCTTAGTGAAATTGCTAAGAATAGCCCCGCTACAAAATTATTCATGGTATTGCCAAAACATCAAAAAATAGCACATTATTTTGAAGATCCTACTCCTAGCAATAAATTTATTGCGAATTGTGGGGTACTTATTGTAGATGATTCCTCTCCTAAAAAAAGGTTTTTATTGCAACTTCGTAGTGACAAATTGGGTGGATGGTGGAATTTTCCAGGAGGATCTTGCGCCTATAAAGAAAATAAATCCAAAAATTGTGCAATTGAGAATTGTGAAGATCCGATTTCAGGAGCTATTCGTGAGTTTAATGAAGAAAGCGGAAAAGAACATCTTTTTGAGAAGGATTTAGATAAAGCAAAAAGATTCATGGTACTTCGTTCTAAAGAATATATGCTATTTGTTGTCAAATTTGACAAAAATTATATTTCATCTCGTTCTTTTATCCCACAAGATAAATACGCATGGGAAGTTTCAGATATGGTATTTAACATTTCAGATAGCCCAGGTTATCGCTGGTTTGATTTAGATGAGTGTAAAATTGGAGCTAAGGTGCAAGGCTACAATTTAAGCCATACTGGTCGAACTTGTGAAATATTTAGAAATTATTTAGAACAATTTTAATTAGGGTGTATTTTCATATATTTAAACTTGATGATAAAAAATTTATCATTTAATTGAAATTTATTTGCTTGATTAAAACAGTACAGAAGCTTTGTGCCCCGTTATGATAAAAGTAAAAATATCATTGCTACTATGCTTTAAATGGAGTGTTGCATCATTTGGAGAAAAAATTTGAGAAGAAACCTAATTAATGTTTGTAGTTCTAAATTAAAAATAAGATAAAGGAAAACTCACGTTAAATTTTCCTTTATCTTAAGAATTATAACAATATGAATTACAATAAAGTCGTATTAAACAAAGGCTCTAATTCTGAGAATTCAACCCATTCACCTTCACCTTTTTTATTCTGCAACCAGTAGGAAAATAATTCCATGTCTGAGCAATGGTCATCGGTGAAAACAATTGGCGAAAGCGGTGCCATGATTTCGTCGTAATAATTTTCAAAGAGTCTTGTAAAGTAACGGGGGCTTTTTAAGCGATCGCCTTGTTCAAAAGGAAGGCGGCTCTTTTTCGCCACTCTGCCTCGGACGACAACGGCAACATCAAACTCTTTAAAATCGTTATTCGAGATAAGGCAAAGACCTGATTTAGGAATATTACCCATATAATTTTTATTAAAGTACTCAGAGATTTGATTGATATCTTTGATAAGCTTTAAATTACGCAGATAATTTGAGAAATTTTTCAAAGCATTGATTTTTTTATTTTCTCTTTCAATTTTCTTAATTTCTTGTTCAATATTTCCGTTTAAAAGAGAAATTATCACTCGCAAATGCGCAAATCTTTCTTGCATAGTAAAATTATTAAATTCTATTGGAAAATGTTTGAGCAGTTCTTGCACTTCTTGCAACACAGCTTTGGGTTGGGCAAATGGGCCAAAGCAATAACCTACACCTTCTTTTAAATGTCCTATGCGCACACAAGATTCAATGGAATGATTTCTGCGTCTTAATATTTTGAATTTATCGGAACGAGAAATACTTAAAATACGTCTTGTTTTTGTAATTGGAATGACAGTGTCATCTTGCTCACCAAAAGTAGCATAGAGATTATTATTTATTTTATTTTCTTCTACATATGTTTCTTCTTCCAAAAACTCCCCGTTATGAATTTCTTCATGCTGGGGTATAATGAAAGGCACTTTATGAGGATAATCGCGTGCATATTCAAGCATATCTTCAGGAATAAAAATTTGTAAGAAATTTTCGCTTCTGCTTTGACTTTTGCGTGGATCGATTGAAAGCGAAAGACGCTTTAATTCACGTTTTTCTTTAATGAGAGATTCTAATAAATTATTTGTGCGTTCAAATTTAAATCCAGAGGCGTCAACAACAATACGATTCATCTCTTTGTCTAAACTTATTTCAGTTAATTGTTGTAAGGATTTTCTTAAATTAACACTTGCAGTGATATATGAAATTTCATGATGAGAATTTAATATATAAAGTATTCCAGGAGTTGTTGGAATATTGTCCACAATTGAAGGATTTATTCCCGGACCAAGTTTACGGACAGTTTCTGCGTCTGCTTGTATTTTAAAAAGGTCTTCACAAGTTTTAAAGCCATTTCTTTCGCAAACTTCAAGAAGCTTCCAAAAAACCGAAGCGGTCATTTCTGCATCATCGAGTGCTTTGTGGGCATCTAGTACAGGTATTTCAAAATATTCAGCAACCCCTGATAAGGTTTTTGAAGGTATTTCTGGCAAAATATTTGAAACGATGAGATGTGTGCAGAAATAATAATTTTTAAATTCTAAATTTTTTAATTCTCTCATATGATGAACTAAATAAGCAATATCGCCTTGAGCTCCATGTGCAACTATGACAGAATCTCCAACGAAATTTATAAAGTCATCAAAAATTTCTTCTAAAGTTGGTGCGCCTTTGATCATTTCATTATTAATATGAGTTATTTTTTGCACAATGCTTGGAATATTTCTTTTGGGATTGACTAATGTTTCAAAACGCCCAACTTCTTTGCCATGTTTGTATTTTATCGCACCAATTTCAATAATAGAACTATTTTGTGGATTCCCACCCGTAGTTTCAAGATCGAAAAAAACAATATCAATTTGCGCTGGCAAACGGCTTATCCATTGCGGACGGTTTGGGTTCGCAATGATTTCTGTGGGAAGAGTTTGCTCTTTTCGCAGGGTTTTAAATCCAGGCTTAAATGAGCGGTTGTGCTTATTTTGAAACGTCATTTGATATCATTCCAGGCGAAGTAAAGAAAGGGGTTAACGGATTGTAGAGTCTGCCGTCATCCACGCTTCTTGTCTCCCATAATATTACTTTGTCGTCAATAACGTATGTAGCTCGCTGACGTTTATGCTTTGATATTCAGTTGCAAGATAGCTTTGTTCAAAAATTTTTTTCGCTTCAAATAATATTTTTTCTTCGAGAAATGTATCTGTACTTGAGGGATCGTGATGGAATATTATATAATTTTTTACATTTGCATTTTTCGCCAAAGTGGCACCTTCTTTTGCAGTGGAATGCCCCCAACCAATATGATTTTTATAATTACTCTCTGAGAATGTGGAGTCATAAATAAATATATCTGTTTCTTTAATAAATTTTTCAAGTTCGATATCTAAATTAGAGCCATGTTCATGGTCTGTTGCATAAACCACGCTGGTTTTTTTATCCAAACTCCAAACTCTAAATGCGAGAGCTTCCTGTGGGTGATTGAGTGCTTGAATATCTACATGAATTCCGTCAATTTCAATCTGATTTAGACCATTTAATTCGTGAAAATAGATATTATTGAGGGCGGGGAGCTGATAAAATTCAACAGGAAAAAAGGGGGCAATAAAAAAATGTTGAATAATTTCTTTCAGTGTTTTTGAGAACTTAGCTTGGCCGTAAATGTGAATTTTACAATCCTTCCTAAAAAAGGGGAGGAATTTTGTTAAACCTATGATATGGTCGTAATGCATATGGGAAAAAAATAGGTGAAAAACTCTATCTCCTCGTAACAGTGCGTTTTCACAGCACTTTATTATGCCGGTGCCCGCATCAAAAATTAAAGAATTGTGTTTTTGTGTTGAAATGTTAAGTATTTCAATACATGGAGTGTTGCCACCGTATTTTAGTCTGTTTTGTTCTGGTGTTGGAATGGTTCCGCGCACGCCCCAAAACGTAACAAATTGCTCTGTACCCGTGAAGGTTTTATTTGTGGATAATACTGTTTTTTTTGGATATTTGCTCTTAAAAGAGCGATGAGCCACAGATTCTCCTTCCGCAAACCATTATTACATGCTACGGCCAAACTGTTTGAAGTTGATACCTCTGTTTTTCGTCCCTCTGTACAAATGTGTTATCCGCTTTATATATAAATACTCTTTTTATAAGACTGCCTGTTTCAAGGTGATTTGGTCAAGGAGTTGGAAAAAAATGTTCATGCTACGTACGCCAAAATATTTATCTCAAGAAAGTTATGATGCAAGTGCTTACCGCACGTTGAGCTCTGCAAGCGAAGCTTTGCATGCCGTTCCATGGAAACCTGATGCAGAAAATCCACTGGCGCCTGCTTTATTGAATATAGATTGGTTAACAGCACAGCCCATGCTGCCATTTTTGACCCAAGTTGCTCCTGCTCACCTGCTTTATCGCAGTATTATGTCACATGGTATGGGCGATTCAATTGAGGTAATTGAGTGGATTCGTGGTGCTCAGTTACAAAAAGTATTAGATTACGATCTTTGGGAAAAATCTTCAGCTTTGCAAACCGAAGACATCTCTTACGATAAATTTATGTCATGGTTGAGATTGTGGTTACAAATCAGTCCTGAATTTGCGGTAGAACGTTTGCTTGAGCTTGAAGAAGAAATCATTGTTCTTATTTTCTCAAAAATATTTGAAATAATCCCTGAGGGAGTTACACAAGTCACTGAGGAAATGCGTGAAAACTGGTGGCTTACAGAAGATAAGAAATTCTTCTTACGCTTGCGCGACGAGAACCCAGAAACTTTTGAACAAATTAAACCATTTGTAGATGCACTGTACAAGAATAACGTGCGTCTTGCAGGTTCTGTTTTTGCGCATGCAGCAATGCTTGTGCGACAAGAATCTCTTGAAGATGGTTTGCGCTGGAAAAATGCTCGTCTTGCCGATCAAGGTTTTGTGGCACAAGAGCAAGCATTGAAAATTCTTGCGCCGAAGAGCCAAAAAGCTTTGAAACAAATTATTTTAGACGCTCAGAAGCTTGAAGAAAAAAGAATTGAAGCATTTAATAAACAAAAAAATTCTGTTGCTTCATTAATTACAGAAAGTTCTATCGATCCGGAAGCTGTTGATAATATTGTTGAATTCTTGTCAAAGCTTGATTGTGAAGAAGGTGTGCGCTACATGCAGCTTGCTTTAGGGGAAGGAACTCTAAAGCAGCTTACAGGATCAGAAAATATTTCCCCAGAGTATTTTTATGAAGACAGAGATTTTATCAATGAATCTACAGAAAAAATCATTGAAAAATGCCAAAAATTGTTAGTGAGATCCGAATTTGTTTACTCCCGCTCAGTCAATAAAATGAACTTATCAATTGAGAAGGTTTTTGCTGAAATAACAAATAATGACCCAATGAAAGGTTCTCTTTTAAAAGAAAGAGTTGCACATATTTCAAATATTTTACTTTCTGGAGTAATGCAGTCTATTAGTAATGACTCATTAAGCCGTTCATTAGGTATTGTAAAAGGTTTGCTGAATATAGGTTTAGAAGCTTGTTTACTCAGTCCAATTGATTATAATATTAAATTACAGGAAGAAAAAACTGAATTAGAAAAAGGTGTAGAATGCCTTACTCTTGTTGGTCCAGAATTTCTATTTCAAGTGGGATGGAATCTGTTACTTAATATTGCTAAAGAAACAGCTCAATCTCTTAGTGATTTTGACGTAAATGACCCTATGGGTAGAAATCATCTAAAGACAATTCGTCGAATCACTTTAAGTGATGCTTCATTTATTGAAGTGTCTCTTGCTAAACTCGTTGAAAATCAGAGATATTCTGATGTGAGTGTGTGGTTAAGTTCTGTCGAAAGTTATTTATCACCTGAAATCTTTTTTATTATTGAGTCTCTCTTGAATAGGGTTCCAATGTATCCGAACATTCTTTCTATAGATAAGCAGAATGATACATTTAAATTTACCCGAACAGTGAAACCTTTTGAAACTCTAGATGATCTAGAAAAGGTGAAACTATTTCTTAAAAATCTTACTAGAAATTTAGCTAGGGAGTAAAAAATTTGAAAAAACTAGCATTTTTACCTCATAATAAAATAGAAAGAATTTGGTCAGAAGAAGAATATTTAAATATTAAAAAACTTTTAAATAAAAAGCATGCTGCATATTTAGAAAATGAAGAATTTGAAATTGAAGCAGGAGTCTCTAAAGAGCAAATACAATTAAAAGTTTCCTTAAGGAAGCATGACAATAGTATTTTGTATCCAATTGAATGTGTTTATGTTAGAGAGTTAGATGATAAAGTAAATTATAATGAAATTGTTATAAATATGATCGATTATCTAGATCTCTATTGGACGGATTATTTTATTGAAGACCGCGATATTTTTGTTCCACTTGACTGGAGCAAACATGAATTCGAAGGAATTACTTTTTATTTAAGAGGATTTATTCGCAATATAAATCTTGAAGAACAAGCAGAAAGCTTTTTAGCACAGCATGGCTATGGCGATTACGAAATTAAATCCATTTCTTCTGAGACTTAAGAGTATGAAAAAAAGAGTTTTAATTGCAATGTCGGGCGGCGTTGATAGTTCAGTCGCAGCTGCTATCTTAGTTGAACAAGGATATGATGTTATTGGTGTGACCATGCAATTGTGGGACTATTCACAAAATGAAAACAGCTGTGATCCAAATAGTAAATTCGATACATGCTGTAGTCTAGATGATGTTGCTGATGCACGTATGGTTGCACATAAATTGGGAATCCCTTTTTATGTTTTTGATTATCAAGACGATTTTAAAGAAAATGTCGTCGACTATTTTACGGATGAGTATTTAAAAGGGCGCACACCAAATCCTTGTGTGGCATGTAATACTTTTTTAAAATTTGATCATTTATTAGATAGAGCGCAAAGACTTGGCTGTGATTATGTTGCCACAGGTCATTACGCACAAATACAATATGATGAAGTATATGGACAATACAAATTAATCAAAGGGTTAGATTCTAAAAAAGATCAAAGTTACTTTTTATATTCGATGACCCAAGATAGATTGTCTAAAGTGCTTTTCCCTGTTGGTAATTTAACTAAGACCGAAGTCAGAATGATTGCTGAAAAATATGGTCTTGTTAATGCAGCCAAAAAAGAAAGCATGGAAATCTGCTTTATTCCTAATAATGATTATGCTAAATTTATTGCAGAAAGAACTTCTGAAGAAGATCTTATCAAGGGTGAAATCCGTCATGAAGATGGACGTTTATTAGGTAAGCATGATGGTATTCATCAATTTACAGTAGGTCAAAGGAAGGGCTTAAAAATCTCATCTGAATACCCATTGTATGTGACACGTATTGATTCCGAGACAGGAACCGTTTTTGCTGGTGAAGACAAATATCTTTATCGATCTGGATTTTCTTTTAAAAAATTCCATATGATTCGTAATTTTGGAAAATCTATTGATTTTGAAGTTAAGATTCGTTACCGTTCACAACCATGCGCTGCAATCTTAGAAAAAAATGGTGAAACTGTTACATTAAAATTTGTAACTCAACAAAAATCAGTCACTCCGGGGCAAATTGCAGTTTTATATTTGGGTGATGAAGTTGTTGGTGGTGGTTTTATTGATAAGGTCTTTGTCTAATGCTTGAAAAACGTCTTACCTTACTTAGGACGCACTTTAAAGAGCTTAATTTCACTAAATTAAGTCGAGTCTTCCCACAGATTGAAGCGAATATTGATAAGCTTGGAGAAATTCAAGGGCATCGCTATCAAGATAAAAAATTGGCTGCAATTTCTCTTGTGCATCGCTCATCTCTGGTCTATTGGCCTACAGACAAGTCTGGAATTTTTTCAAACGAAAGGCTTGAGTTTTTAGGTGATGCTTTTTTAAGTTTTTTTGTTGCTTCAGAAGCAATGATTGAACACAGATCTCTTCAAGAGGGCGACTTATCTCGTCTTAGAGCTGCACTCGTCGGTACAGAAAATCTTGCATTAAAAAGCCGTGATCTTGGAATTGGTGAGTGTTTACTCGTTGGCAAGGCTGAAATGAATTCTAATCCCCAGCGACGTGACAATGTCCTCGCAGATGCCTTTGAAGCCGTAACAGCTGCTTTGTTATTAGATGCAGGTGAAGAAAAGGCACGGGCTTGGCTTTTAAAAATATTTTCTGAAGATCTCCTAGCAGGAAAAGATACCTTATTGAAATTTGATGCAAAAAGTAAACTTCAACAATGGACGCAAGGAATCATTGGAGTTCCTCCTGTATACAAAGCGATAGGAACCGAAGGAACGCCACAGGAAACTTTTTTTATTGTGGCAGCTTTTATTGGTGAAACTGAAATAGGACGAGCTTCTGCAGCAAGTAAACGAGAAGCAAGTAAAAAAGTTGCTGATAAAATCATTGAGAAAATTGAGAGTGGTGAATTGACGAAAGAAATGATTGTAAGTTTTTTTGGAAAAGAAAAATGAATAAAAAATGTGGATATATAGCTCTTTTAGGTCGCCCGAACGCTGGTAAAAGTACCTTTTTAAATGCGTTTCTAGGCGCAAAACTTGCGGTTGTGAGCAATAAGCCTCAAACAACAAGAAATAAAATTCTTGGTGTTTATACAGAAGGTGACAGTCAAGCCCTTCTGTTAGATACTCCTGGAATTCATAAAGCTCAGGGCTTGCCAAAAATGAACCAAGTTATGAATAAAGTTGCTTGGAGCGTTCTCGCAGACGCTGATTTTGTCTGTTACTTAATTGATGTAACTCAAGGATGGACAGAAGAAGACGCAAATTGGATCGAAGGTATATTAAAAAAATACAATAAAAAGGCTCTGCTTCTTGCAACTAAGACAGATAAGGTTAAAATGGAAGAAGTAGAACAAGGAATGATCAACATTGCAGAAGGATTTCGAGCGTTATCCGAGAAAATATCTGCTCTGAGTGAAATTAAGTGTCAATTTATTGGGGAAACCCCTCAAGCTATTTCTTCTAAAAGACCTGAAGAAGTTGCTCAATTGAGACATTTTATCTTGGATCAATTGCCACAAGCTGAATGGTTGTATGCAGAAGATGATCTAACGGATCGCCCCCAGAAATTTGTATGTGCTGAGATTATTAGAGAGCAAATTTTCCGCCAATTAGGACAAGAGCTTCCTTATAAGATTGCTGTCATTATTGAGCTATTTGAGCATAAAAAAAATGTTACAGATATCTCAGCAACAATAGTTGTTGATAGGGACTCGCACAAAGGTATTGTCATTGGTAAAAATGGTTCACGTATTAAAAGTCTTGGAACCGATGCGAGAATTTCGCTTGAACGTCATCTTGAAAGAAAGGTTTTTTTGGAATTATTTGTTAAAGTAAAACCAGGATGGACCGAAGATTCAAATATGTTATTGGAATTTGCAAATTTGCAAGAACCAGATGATGTGAAGTAGTTCCCTTGCAAAATTATTCAAAATTTGACTAGGGCAATAATTTCCTAATGTAATGTTTTTTGCAACTTGAACTCTAATTTTATTTATGAGAGTCTTTAAGAAGCGAGATAAATCTCTCCTTCTAAAATATCAAGTTTCCTTCTAACAGCGTAGGAATTTTTCATTGAGTTTAAACCTGAACTTATTAAATTTTTAAATATTGTTCATTATTGTTGTTATCTCTTTATTGGAGCTTGCACGTGATTTATTTTCACTCCCGTTCAAAAATTAATTTATCACTGTTTGAAGAATCATCTAATGAATCTGTTTCTGTTCCCGCTAAACGTGGAAGAGGTCGTCCGCCTAAGTTGAAGGCTGTTACCTCTGATCTAGTTGAGAAAAAATCAATTAAAGAGGATGCAATGTCTACTTCAACCCAAAAGAAATTAGAAATTCAAGAAAATCAAATTGATGATCCAGAAAATAATGTTTCTTTAAGCACAATTCAAGATGTTGTAACTAATGATGATGATTCTGCCAATCAGTGGGATTTAGAGCAGATGAATTCCTTTGAAAATGAAGATGAAATGCAGATTTTTGAAGAAAATATAGAACAGCAATTTGAAGATGAATTTACAGATGAAGATGCGCAACAATTATCTGAAACTAGAGATTTTACACAAAACCATGTTTCCTTAAACTTCTCATGGTCACTCATGAATCAGTTGCGGCAAATGTCTAAAATGGAAGGTATTGCTGTTGAGGATTTATTGGTCGAA
This sequence comes from Fluviispira vulneris, assembly GCF_014281055.1. Taxonomy (NCBI): domain Bacteria; kingdom Pseudomonadati; phylum Bdellovibrionota; class Oligoflexia; order Silvanigrellales; family Silvanigrellaceae; genus Fluviispira; species Fluviispira vulneris. Next base: position 311,570 of record NZ_JACRSE010000003.1, read on the forward strand.
CTTGTTGCAGAAGGTGTGGCAAAGCGAGTGTTTGAAGATCAAAATCGCCCTGCTCCAAGTCATCTTATGACAAGAACTGGATATGTTCATTCAGATGGGAATCAAGTTGCTCCGCAACCACATTTAAGCCATCATGCTATGAATAATAATAGGCAACAAGCGAATAATAATCTGCAAAATCGAAATCGTTTTAATTTCCAACAGAGAAATATGCAGCATCAACAAAATCGCAATCAAAATAACAATAGAAATTATCAGCAAAATAATAACAATCGCCAGCAACAAAACGGGCAAAATGGTTTTAGAAACCAGTATAATAACAATACCCAACAAAGATTTAATGCGAGACCAAATAACAATCATAATTCTCAAAGATTTTATGATGAGTCCTCGTCTAATACTCAACAAGGTAACAGCTATAATAGACCTCAGCGCGATCATAATAAACGCTAAGCCTCGCACATGCACAAATTGATTGCTATTACAGGTGGGATAGGATCTGGTAAATCAACTCTGGCAAAAAAACTTGCGCTGAGAGGATATTGTGTTTGGGATGCAGATTTATTTTCTCGAGAAGTTTTATTTTTTCCACAAGTTCAAGCACGCATAAAAACGATTTTTGGTGATTCTGTATTCATTGGAAATGGAATTTTAGATCGAGAGCTTGTTCGTAAGCAAATTTTTTCTTCCCCAAAATTAAAAAAATCTTTAGAAGGTATTTTGCATCCAGCAATTGCTGAGTTATTGAAAGCAAAATTATCAGCATTAAAAGAGAACGCTCCATCAGCATGGGCGTTTTATGAAGCTTCTTTGATTTTAGAACTTGGTAGAAAAGAGAATTTCGATGCTTGTGTAGTTGTTATAGCAAAAGAAAATGTAAAATTAAAACGTCTGAAATTAAATAGAAAACTATCAGAATCAGATGCCCGTAAAATAATGCAAACTCAGATGTCTGACGAGCAAAAAATTAAATATGCAGATTTCGTTATTGATAATTCAAAGGATGAATCTGAACTTGAAAAATCAATTGATAATTTACTATTATTCTTGCGTGAAAAATTTTCTTAATTGAACTTTTGACATTTCTTATTTCAAAAATCCTTATAAAATAGAACTATCTTAAATTATTTCTTATTAAATTGGAGAAAATGCAAGATGTTTGAAGTGTCTTGTGCTTCTTGTCAGTCATCCTTCGAGTTCAATCCTGAAGATTACATACATTTATGTCCATTTTGTTCGTCTGGTTTCGTAATCGATGCAGAAGAAGGTGCTAAAGATTTAATTGGGGATCACTACATAGTTTCTTCAAATATTCAGAAAAGTAACATAGAAGATATATTTAATGAATGGATATCTAAGAGATACCACCGGCCTGAAAGAGTAAAAGCAGAATTTTCAATATTAGGATCTTATGGTGTCATGTTACCTTTTTGGGTGATTTCTGCTGAGGCTCATACTTTTTGGAGTGGACACAGTGCAAAACAAACCCGTTATTCCGGTCAAACAAGAGATATGGCATCAGGATTTATGAAAGAAGAAGGGCGTTTTAGTAGGAGGTATCGTTGGTGCATATTGGCAAGAAAGTCGCCTAAAGAGCATTGGGGGATGGAAAGGCTACACAATCCCAAAGAGAAATTGATGGTGGATTGGGATGGTTTCCCACTCGATGAGTCATTAGGTGCACCCGATGAAGGAATGCAATCGTTATATGATTCAAAACAGCCTTTTAAATATGAGCTTGCCAATGAAATTGCTATCATGGGAATACAGACAAAAGAACTGTCTGCAGTGACTCGGGCAAAAGATCAAATAAATGAATATCATCGAAGAGTTGCAAAGACAAAAATTGGTACTTTGTATGAGCATCGAACAGAAATTGAAGTGATAGGATTACATATAGTGCATATACCATTTTGGATTATTCGCTATTCGTTCACACCGAAAAGTGTCTTTAAATATTTTACAACTGCTCGGGAACGAAGATTGTTAGTACAGGGTTACACAAAAGCAGTTTTAGATGCTGAATTGCCACTTAATTCTTCTGATAAAGTCATGACGAATATGCTTGTCTGCGGGACACTTGCCTTTGTAAGTTTAACTTTATCGGTTTTCTTACACCCGATTTTTTATATTTTATTTATCATGTTTATATTAGTTGTAGTATTATCGGCTTGGAAAATAATAAATAGGGATAAAATAGATCAAGAACTTGTAAAAGGTAAAGAAAATTTAGAGCCACTCCGCTAAAAAATATCTGTGTTTATTTTATATAGAAAGTATATATTTGATAAGTTCTTTATGAGCCATTTTGTACTCTTGGCTAAAAAATAAAAGAATACAATTACATAACTAGTTGGAGTTTCTATGCAATATATTTTTAATATAGTTTGTAAAAATTTTTTATTATTAATGTTAGCTCTTAATGCGCATTATGCACTCGCGAATGAGCACCGCATAGGTTTGTCATTAGGGGGGGGGAGTTTAACATATGGCTTTGCTCATTTAAGTTATGATCAAATAGGAATCTTACCACACAAGAATTGGTCGATAGGACTCGAAGTTGGTGGATTTCTTGGGGGTTTTTTAATAGCTCCCAGAGCATTATATTGGGAAAAAGCTTCTAATATGTCTGGTTGGTATATTGGCCCTAAAGTTGTTTTTGGTCATGCAAATTATTTGAATTACAACACATCCTTTATTGCTTTAGGTGGGGAAGGTGGCTGGTCTTATCGTTTCATTGAAGGTCCAAAAGGTCTTGATCTCGGTGGAGGCATAGATCTCTATGCTACGAATCATGGTGTTTGGGGGACGATTAAATTCACTGTGGGATTCTTACTACCGAAATAATGAATTATTCAATATAACTATTCACAATGAAATTATATAAATTGTAGTTGACCCCAAACAGATCTCTGAACATCTTATTCCATTCTTCTGATTTTTTTAGGGAAGGAATGGATTCCTTAATAAAATTATTTAGTTCAGCATTATTTTTTTCTACCCACCAAGCTAAAACTCGATTGCGGTATGGTGTGACATTACCGACAAAATAAACTTTACCTTTAGTAAACATATTTAGAACGAGCATCGTTTCTGCAAGCGTACATTCTCTTTTGCTATTTTGCAGCATACCTTTTACTAGCCCAAAGCGTGAATTGACATATAGAATTCTATTTTTAGGTATTTTTAGGCGTTCCAATGAATTGTCTAGTTTGGTATTTTTTATCGCTACAAAGTTAACAGATTTATCAAGCATGACTTCCATAACTTGTTCTATATTATGTAAATCTGAATTTTTTTGTTCAAAATTACAAATCAATGAAAGATTTGATTTAAACATAGGAATTGCTTGAGCTTTATTTGTTCTCCAGTCGCTCATACTCATAAATTCAAAATAAGCGTCAACTTTTTTAAATAACTGAGGAGTATAATCCTTCTCTTTTATGATTTTACCATTTTGATTAGACCAAAATTCTGAGAATTTATTAACATAGGTAAATTGAATGGTAATTTTTTTGTTGAACTTTTTCAAGGTATAATTTTCAAAAAATTGATTGAGCAGTTTGTTTTTTTCTAAACTTTTTGTGCTATCAAACTCATCCTTTTCAGGATTTAAGACTGCGACTTGAATAACACCAGAGTTTATAATTTCTTTTAAAGTTCTAGCATCAGCAGAGAAACTAATAATGAGATAAAGTATGAAAATCATTTTTTTCATATAATATTTTACCAATGGTGTGCCAATATTTACATGAGTAAAATATGCACAGTAATTAATCTGTTAAAATCATATTGATACCTTATTAAATCAAGGATTATAGTTGAAATCAATTAAGGTGTAGATATGGATGTCAAAAAATCAATAACTATTTTTATTCTCGCAGGTGTCTTTTGGCTTATTGTTTTTACATTTTTCTTTGGAAATGAGAGTGGAAAATTTAAGAACCTTCAAAATCAGTTTGGTTATGATGACGAAAAAAGTAGTATTAAGAAAAATAATTATACAAAGGAGCAGAAAGAATTTATCGAATTATTTCAATCCTCATTTGAGGACCGATAAATTAAAGATTCTTCTTTTTTAAGTGCTCGGAAATTAACTTTTCAAATAAATCATTTGATTCTTCGTCGGATATTGCTGATTTTTGGGCTACATAAAAAATAATTGCGCTAGTAATAAGAATTACAATAAAATCTAATTGCATACTTATTAAAGCAATGCCGCCACCAAAAGTTCCTAGATAAGAAGTTATTGTTGATAAAATTAGATAAAGAATTATCCATGAAAAAGATTTTATATGCAGTTTTTCCTCAGCAGAGTCCTTTGCAAAATAGTGGGAACCAATTACGATAAAGATTCCTATTCCAACAGCGCATTGAAGTTTCCAGACCGTATTCCATCCACTCCATTGCAATAATAAATTGCAGATATAAAAAGCGATGAATGATATTGTTTTTGCAAACGGTAGCTTAAATGGACGAGGAATATTTGGGAATTTTTTTCTAAAAATAGGGAGACAGATCGGACCACAAGCGAGTGATACTACGATAGCTGCAGATAAAAATGCGACCATGGATTGCCAACCCGAAAACGGAAGAAAGAAAAGCATACCAATGATAAAATTTGCTAAAATAGCAATCCATGGGATGGAAAAACGATTTACTTTTGCTAAGATTTTTGGAGCATCATTTTGTAAACTCATTGAATAAAGAATTCTGGAAGAAGAAGCAACAAAGCCAACAGCTGTTCCTAAGGGCGATAAAATAGCGTCAAAATAAAGAATTTTGACCATATATGCGAGGCCTAAGCCAATAAATATACCAGCAAATGGGCCAGCATCACCTGTAAAACTTATTTGGCTCCAACCGTTTACTAAGGAACTGGGATTTAAAGATAGAATGAAACCAAGCTGAAGAACTGAATATAAAATCATACAAGCAAAAAGAGAACCAAAAAGAGCAAAAGGAATAGATTTTTGTGGGTTTTTTGCCTCGCCAGCCATAAAGATCGCTGTTTGAAAACCAAAAAAAGAAAAGCTCACACCACCAATAGCAATTCCAGATAATATTCCATTAAAGCCAAATGGAGCAAAACCGTGCGAACTTAAGTTTTCTGGGTGAATTTCTGTTGTTAACAAAAGATATGCAACTGCAATTGGAATAATTAATTTCCAAATGACAACCATTTTATTGGTTTCTGCCATAAATTTTACACCGATAACATTTATTATCGATAAAATTGCCATAAGAACTGTAGCTACCAATAGACCTCTTGCAGTCAAAACATCTGCATTGTTTACGCGCTCAGTGACGTTTGGAATATAATTAGAAGCATATTGCATTACAGCTTGAACTTCGATAGGTACAACAACCATTGTCCAAAGCCAAGTTATCCAACCAAATATGGCACCAGCCATTTTTCCATGACTCATAAGTGAATAAGCAATTGAGCCTCCACTGAGAGGCAACATCGTGGAAAGCTCAGCAAAAGTAAGAGCAATTATAGCAACAAATAAACCTCCTAACATCCAAGCGACGATAGCAGCCGGACCAGCCAGCTGTGCGGTATAAAATGAGCCAAACAGCCATCCAGAGCCAACGATTGAACCAATCGATAAAAAAAGAAGACTGGTTTTTGATATATTTCTTTTAAGTTGCATATTATCTCTTACCTGTTGAATAGTTTTATCACGGTTCAGCCATGTCTGTTGACTAGAACATGTGCTGCTATCCTATGCTATAAAACGATTGGCCTGTCATCCAGTAAATTGTTTTTTTTTGAAACCATTGTAAGCAAAGGTATTTTAAATGTTAAAGTCGAAGAGTGCAAAAATAACTGATTTATATGTTGGAGAAAGATTTGACATTGCTGCTGCTGCTTTGTTTCAAGAATTAAGTCGAAAAAAAATTAAGTCCATAATTGATGCCGGTGGCGCTTATATAAATAAAAAAAGAATATCCATTGCAAAGACACAATTAAAATTAGGTGATAAAATTGAGATATTTTGGGAAGAAGTACAAAAGAAACAGGAAAACGCTACGGATAAAGAATATTCAATAAAAAATACGCTCGGTACCTCGATCTCGAAAAAAACAATTATATTTGAGAATGAAAATTTCCTTGTTATTGATAAACCCGCTGGTATTGCTTCACAATCTACGTTATCATCAAGTAAGGATACGATTTTTTATGCACTTAATGCTTTTGATGCGAAAAAATATAAAATTGAAAATATGTTCCTTGTTCATAGATTAGATAAAGACACATCAGGCTTAATGATAATTGCTAAAAACAAAGATGTACAAAAGAAATTTGAAGATCTTTTCAAAGAAAAAAATATTGAAAAAACGTATGATGCGCTTGTTTTTTTTACTCCAAAAAAAATGGAAGGGAATATTAATTTTCCAATTGCAAAGGATAGCTCAAGAAAAAATTGTTACTTTGCCGTAACGAACCCTAATTCAAAAATTAAAGATATCAAACAGGCTGAAACATTTTATAATGTCGAAAAAGTATTTGGTAAAAATGAAGTTTCTTTAATTCAATGTAAACCCAAAACTGGTAGAACTCATCAAATTCGCGTGCATCTTTCTGCTATAGGCTGTCCGCTTTTAGGAGATAAAACATACTCACAGAATATTCATGGACATCGCTATTTACAAGTTGCACTGCGTCATATGTTGCATGCAAGTCATCTCAAATTTACCTTGGATGGAGAAAAATTTGAGTTTAATGCTACAATTCCAGAAGACTTTCGACGTATAATAAAAATTGTTGAAGGCATACAATAATTTTTATATGTAGTAAATATTTCGCCGCAACTTGAAAATATGATTAGATAGTTTTATCAGAAATAAGACTTGTTTCTTTGTTTTCGAAAGTACAAGTAGTTAAACCTAGAATTGGAAAAAACGAGGAGGATATTCAACATGGCTTATAAATTGATTACGGTTCCACAAGGTGGTGCAGCAATTAAAGTGGATTCAACTGGCAAATTACAAGTTCCAGATAATCCTGTTATTCCTTATATTGAAGGAGATGGTACAGGTCCTGATATCTGGAAAGCTTCTCAACTCGTTTTTGATGCTGCGGTTTTAAAAGCTTATGGTGGTAAGAAAAAAATTCATTGGATGGAAGTTCCTGCAGGAGAAAAATCGTTTAATGGTAATGGAAATTGGCTTCCAGATGAAACAATTGACGCAATAAAAGAATATAGAGTCGCCATTAAAGGTCCTCTCACTACCCCTGTTGGAGGAGGTATTAGAAGTTTAAATGTGGCCTTGAGACAGATTCTTGATTTATATCAATGCGTGCGTCCTGTACGTTGGTACACCAACGTACCATCGCCTGTGCGTGAGCCACAAAAAGTAAATATGTGTATTTTCCGTGAAAATACTGAAGATATTTATGCTGGTATTGAATTTAAAGCAGGAAGTGATGATCAGAAAAAGTTACGTGACTTTCTTGTAAATACTCTTGGCAAGAAAGTTCGTGAAGACTCTGGCCTGGGAATCAAACCTATCAGTGAATTTGGATCAAAAAGACTCGTACGAGCAGCAATAAATTATGCAATTAAAAATAAATGCAAAAGCGTTACTTTAGTGCATAAGGGTAATATTATGAAGTTTACTGAAGGCGCTTTCCGTGATTGGGGCTATGAAGTTGCTAAAACTGAATTCCGTGATCAATGTGTCACATGGGAAGAATGTGGTGGAAAAGCTCCTGCAGGAAAAATAATTGTCAAAGATGCTATTGCAGACAATATGTTTCAACAAGCATTGTTACGTCCAGACGAATATGAAGTCCTAGCGTGTACAAATTTAAATGGTGATTATCTTTCTGATGCATTAGCTGCACAAGTGGGTGGTCTTGGAATTGCTCCTGGCGCAAATATTGGTGATGGATATGCATTGTTTGAAGCAACGCATGGAACAGCACCAAAGTATGCAGGTCAAGACAAAGTCAATCCAGGATCAGTAATTTTGAGTGGAAACATGATGTTTGAATATCTTGGCTGGACTGAAGTTGTGCAGATGATTGAAAAAGCATTTGAAAAAACTCTGGCGCAAAAAGTTGTTACTTATGATTTTGCACGCCAATTGGAAGGGGCAAAAGAAGTTAAATGTTCCGAATTTGCCAAAGCAATCATTTCGAACTTATAAGTAAATGGAATATAAGAATAATGCAAAATTCTTAATTCAAGTTAAAGCTTTTTATGGTAAATACTCTTCGCTTTTACCTTGGTTGAGTTTAATTTGGGGAATAATTTCGAGTTTTTTATTAACTCGAGATTATTCCAAATCAATTCGCCTGTCAGTTTTTACTCTTCTATTTTTGTTTTTTATTATTTCAATGTCAACTTGGTATAGTTTTATAAAAAATAGTTCATTAGAAAATATAAATGATTTAAAAAAAATTCAAAGAAGTCTTCATAAAAGAAAAGATCTTTTTGAGTTTTTTGGCTCAACGGCTACTCAATATTTTGTTCAATATATATTTATGTTCTGTTTGCCTTTTGTGTATTTTAAAAAAAATTGGCTTTGGCTTACAGTTTTACTTGTGTTTTCTTTGCTCACTCTGTGGGATCCTTTTTGGACCAAATTATTCCGTTATTCTTTTTTTCGTATTTTACTTAAATTTTTAGCTTTTTATTTAGCATTTTCATTTTCTTTTGTTGTTTTATTTCCCAAAAATTTAGATATTTTTTATAATCTACTCCTCATTTTCGGAATATTGATAACCTTTCCGTGGAAGGGAATATTTTCACAATATAATTTTAAATTATCACATTTTATTTATTCTTTTACTATGGTTATTATTTTTTTTATGCATGGTTTTTTGCCTAATGAATATAAGTTTCCACTTCTTTCTATTTGGATAGAAGATGCAAGTTTTTCATTTGAAAAACCAAAATCAATTGATTATATTCCTATTGATGCAAGTAAAATTGAAAAGAAATATTTTCTAGAAAAAATGAACTCAAATTCTAAACTTTGCTTTATAACTCCAATCATTGCACCAGTCGGAGTTTCTTATGAAATTTTACATGATTGGTATGTAGATAATCAAATTATTGATCAAATCTCACTTCCAGAAGTTAAGGGACTTAATAATAAAGATAAATATAATACTTATTCATGCAAAAGATTCTTTCCAAATATTAAAAACGCTAAAGAAATAAGAGTAAAAGTATATTTAAAAAACGGAATTTATATTGGTCAAGACAGCCTTTCCATTAAATCTGATTGAGCCTCTTCAATCGCTAAAAAATCTTTTTCCGTTAATGTATAGTCAATACTTTTTAATAATTCGTAATAGAGCGAAAAATCATTTAATTCTTGTGCATATTCTTCCTTAAGATCATTTTCAGAGAGTTTTTTCTCTAATAAAAATGCTCCTAAACCTTCCTGCGTACACAGTGCTGCAAGTAACAATGGCAGATGCCCTATCGTGCTTCTACCAAATAGTGTTCGTTCGTATTGACGAATTTTATCTTGAGCGAATGAGCCATTATGAGCAATGCTATCAACACTTCTGTGCTCACTTTTCAATTCACAAAGTTTTGGAGAATCAATACTATTGTAAAAGTCACAAATAAGTGGGCGAAAGTCAAAAATTCCACAGGATCCAGAGTGTATTGAATCATCTTTTTTTATAAGAAATGGGCAAGGAAGTTTTTCCTTTAAAAACTCTTTTTGATCTGCATCAATTATAGGTATTTTCCCATTTTTTTTTGTAAATGCAAAATATTGATCTTTGTATTTAAATAGCATTTCTGCAAGAATATTAAGATTATATCCAGATGCAAGCAATTTATTGAGTAAAACAAATGCTTCTCCTGCGGTTGCAGGTATGATGGGGAAGTGACAGCAAGCTCCACAGCCTTTTTGGCAGGTTATTTTTTCTTTTGGAAAATCAATTAAAAATTGTTTCAATGAGTTTTTAGTGGAGACTTCATATTCATTATATGTATCATCAATATAGGGTATTAACTCTGTGATTGCTGTCTTATAATCCATTGCAAACTCTCTTATCAAGGTGAAAAACAAAAAAAAGTTAATACCTTGGTTCCGCAGGTTTTCCAAGTTATATTTATAGTTTGATTCTATAATAAGTGAAAGTAAATTTATACTGAGATGGTTTGTGAATACTTAGGAGATAAAAATTGCCCATGAATATTCATTCACGCATGTATAAATTAATCCTTTGGATTATTTTTTCAATCGTAATTGCTGTATCAGGAAGTGCGTTAGAAAATAGTATAATGAATGAGAGTGTTCTATTTAGCAACAAATTTTTTGGAAGCTCAGTTTATCTATTTTTCTCCGCAGTGATTTTAAATGTCCTTCTTTTGCTTCTCTTTGTGTTTTTAACTTTTAGGAGTGGTGTAAAACTAATTGTTGATAATTCTCGTGGCGTTTTTGGCAGTAAATTAAATACAAAGCTTGTCACTGCATTTTTATTTTTCTCGTTATTACCTACAGTAGTACTGCTTTACATGTCTACTAAATTTGTCAATACAAATTTTGAAAAATGGTTACCAGAAAATTTTGTTGAAACCACAGAAGAAACATTAAATAGTGAGGCTGCTTATCAAGCACAGATTTATTCTTTAATTAATTCACAATCACCAAATAAAGATAATATGCAAGTTTTTGATTTTGTGAAAGATAAAAAGAGTAAAAAAATAATACATCTTTCAAAAAAGGTTCAATCTATTGAAACCGATATAAAAAAAAGTCTTGAAAAAAACAAATCAGTTTACCATCTGAAATCATCATGGTTTGAATTTGGTACAGAACGAATGATTTTAATAGCAGAGAATTCTAGTTATATTTATGGGATAATATCGCCAAAAATGCTTCATCCACAATGGTTACTGTTAAAGAATGAATATCCAGAATCTGTAAGTTCAGCAAAGGTTATTAGACTTTCTTATTATATAATGCTTGGTGTAATCACACTTCTTATAATATTTTCTGCAACATGGCTTGGATTTACTATAGCTAGAGAAATTACTGTGCCTCTGCAAGTTCTTGCAAATGCGACTGAAAGTGTTTCTCATGGAAATTATTCTGTAAAAATAGATGATATTGTATCGGATGATGAAATGGGTAAGCTCGCTCTCAGTTTTCGATCGATGGTGAGTGATTTAAGGCAAGAAAAAGAAAGAGTTGATCAATTTTCAGATGAGTTAAAGCGGAAAGCAGAAGAACTGTCAATAAAGTCTGAATATAACGAAGTATTGCTAAAAAATGTGAATGCTGCAGTAATAGTTTTAAGCGCGAATCTATATGTGGAGACTTGGAATCAAAGAGCTGAAAATCTATTTAATATCAAAGAAAAAGAGGTCATAGGAAATCATATTTCAAAAGTTTTTGCCGAAAAAGATTTTCAGCAAATTATTTTAAAGTCACTATCTGACGTATCAAATGCGCTCTTAAAAAGAGTGGAAATGGAATGGAGTGGTTTTCTTTTTGATAAAGAATATCAGTTGCAGATATCTGTTAGTTTGATCTGTTCACCTAGAGGAAAAGTAGGAAAAATTATATTTATAAATGATATTTCTGATTTTGCAAAGGCACAGCGATTAGCTGCTTGGAAAGATGTCGCAAGTCGTATCGCCCATGAAATTAAGAATCCTTTAACTCCGATAAAATTAGGAGCACAAAGGCTTGAAAAAAAGTATACAAATAATTTTATTGGGAATGATAGAGAAACATTTAAAGAATCGATAAAAGTTATATTACAAAGTACAGAAAGTATAAAAATATTGGTAGATGAATTTATAAAATATGCAAGAATGCCTCATTCAATGTTAATTGAAGGGAATATAGTAGAAGCAATTTATATTGCAATGCGTGGTTTTGTTGGAAACACTGAAAATATATCTTTGATTTTTGAAGTTTTTATAAATGATAAAATGTATCGTTATGAAAATGAGGATAAGATAGAATGTTTACCTGAAATTCTTTGCAATTTTGATAGAAATCAAATAACTCGTTTATTTGTTAATTTAATAGCGAATGCTGTAACAGCATCCTCTGAAAAACTTACGCCAGTTATAATTTCAATTTATGAAAAAAAAGATGATAATAAATTAAGAATAATGGTAAAAGATTCTGGCTCTGGACTTTCACACGATGTTAAATCCAGAATTTTTGAGCCCTATTTTAGTACTAAAAAAACAGGTATGGGCCTCGGACTTGCGATCGTTAAGCAAATAGTTGATGAGCATTTTGGACATATTTCAGTTGAAGAAAATCAACCTAATGGAACAATTTTTACAGTAGATATTCCAATAGGAAATAATTTTATTAAAGAGGAAATATGAGCGATTATTTCGGAAAAATATTAGTAATTGATGATGAGAAAGATATCTGTTCTACATTATCTGGGATTTTATGTGATGAAGGCTATAAAGTGTTAACTGCAAATAATGCTGAATCAGGCTTGAAAATTGCTAAAAAAGAACTACCAGACGTTTGTTTTTTAGATGTATGGCTGCCTGATATAGAAGGGACAGAAGTTCTAGAGCGTTTAAAAATTGCAAATCCTGATCTTTCAATCATTATGATGAGTGGACATGCGAATATCGAAACAGCTGTTAAATGCACACGTTTAGGGGCGATGGATTTTATAGAAAAACCTCTCAGTCTTGACAAAGTTTTATTGAGTGTACAAAACATATTAAGAATTAAAAGTTTACAATTTGAAAATCAAAATTTAAAAAATCGAGTTGATAAAAAATATACATTGTTAGGTAATTCAGAATCATTGCAGCATATTATTTCAGCTATCGATATGGTAGCCAAAAAAAACACAACGATACTCATAACGGGCGAAAATGGCACTGGTAAAGAAAATGTATCAAGATTGATTCATGAAAAATCAAATCGAAGAAATAAACCTTTTATTGCCATAAATTGTGCAGCAATTCCTGAAGATTTAATTGAAAGTGAATTATTTGGCCATGAAAAAGGTGCTTTTACAGGAGCAACAGGGATTAAGCGCGGAAAATTTGAGTTGGCTCATAATGGCACTCTTTTTCTAGACGAAATTGGCGATATGAGTTTAAAAACGCAAAGTAAATTGCTGAGAGCGTTGCAAGAACATAATATCGAGAGACTTGGATCTGATGAAACAATTTCTGTTGACACGAGAATTATAGCTGCAACAAATAAAAATCTAGAAGAAGAAATTAAAAAAGGGAATTTTAGAGAAGATTTATTTTATAGAATAAATGTCATTCCGATCCATTTGCCCCCCTTAAGAAATCGTAAAGAGGATATTGAGCTTATATCTTCTCACTATTTATCTTTATATTCTGTTGAAAATAGTATTAAAAATAAAGTTCTTTCACCACAAGCTATTCAAATTCTAAAAGCTTATCCTTGGCCTGGTAATGTGCGTGAGCTGAAAAATATTATGGAAAGACTGTCAATTATGGTCAAAGAAGATATTATAGAACCCAATCATTTGCCATATCCTATCCACTCTGCTCGATCAGAAAAGCTTGAAGATGAATTCCATATTTTTTCATCTAACGATTTTCGAGAGGCTAGAGCAAAGTTTGAAAAGATTTTTATTCAAAAAAAGCTTGAGTCTTATGATGGAAATGTGTCAAAAACAGCAGAGTCTATGGGAATGGAGCGAAGTCATTTGTATAGAAAAATGAAGCAGTTAGGATTGATAAATGAAATTGAAAAATTATCAGAAGAGGATAAATTAGAATGAAATCTATTGCTAAATTATTGTTATTATTGATTATATCGATTTCATTTATATATTTTATGCATACAAAAAATATTTTGGATGTAAAATCTCTCGCATATGCAGTAGAAAATAATAAAAAATATTTATTTTTAATTTCACTTCTACAAATATTAAACTGTCTATTTATGACCTTTCGCTATCATAGCTTATTAAAGATATTTAGTATCAAAACAAATTTGCAAAATGTAACTGCGGCAACTTTTGTGAGCAATGGGATTGGGCTTTGGATGCCAGGATCATTAGCGATTATTGAAGTCATTCGTATCAGCCTTATGCTAGGTGCTCATTATCAAAAATCTGATAATTATTCAAATATGACTCAAATTAAAAATTCAAATCTTGCGGAACTTGCTGCTAAATCAAAACTTGCAGCCGCAGCATTATTTGATAGACTTATTGGATTTTTTGTTATGTTATTTTTTGGAAGTATAACAACTTTTATTATTTATATTCAAACAATTCATTTAAATGATACTCTTTATTCAAAAAATTTATTAATTCTTTTTTTTCTTTCTTTTATATTAATGCTCATAATTATCGTTGTTCCTTTTTTAGCAAAATCGATTTATTTTCGTAGGTTTGTGGAAAGAGTAGAGAGACTTTTTTTGACAACCTTTAAAAGTGGAAAGATTCATTTATTATTTAAAAAAATTTTTGGCGAGATAAATTCTCTTTTAGATGTAATTTCTTTGGGGATTCGATCCATTCGCTCTTTTTGGGGCCCCATAGTTTATAGCATACTTTGCTTAATTATGGCTGTCTTTGGTACCTATTTTTCGAGCATAGCCATTTCAAATCCCATTCCAATACATGCAATATTTGCAACTGTTTCAATATTATCAATAGCTTCATTAATACCTATGGGTTTTGGAGGCGTGGGCGGCATGCAATTGATAGCTGTTCTCCTATTTTCTATTTTTGGCATATCTCCCCAAGCGGCGAGTTCTGCGCAACTTTTGCAAACGAGTGTCAACCTTTTGGCTATAACAGGGATTGGTCTTCTCTTCGCTCGATTGAGTGCAGGGCAAATACGTGCGATTTTAGATGCTAGAAAAAAGGAAACAGCGGTTTCTTAAAAATTTAAAAGAAAAAGTGTGCTTTATAATAATAATCAGACACACTTATTATAAAAATGTGATATACTTTCCTTATGAACTTCGTTGCGCTATGTAAGGCCTTAATAATTTAGCATATTTTAAAATGCTTACAATTTAGAACCCATTAGAGTATATGTAAGTTTATGTAATCAATAAAAAAATCTTTATTTTAAGGTTTTTTATGTAGAAAAGAAAGGAGGTGGCATATGCAACCGAAAATATTAGATAATAATTATATTTCGAGCTTAGGTCTTGAAAATATTAAGATTCTAAGACAGGTGTATGAATGGGTTCAATACCATACTGAATTATGTCACCTCTATTCGAATGAAGATTCCTTTGAGAAAAAGGCTATTCTTAAAGAAAAAGTTGAGTCCTCTTTTGAACGAGGTAGAGTATTGATTGAACAAATAATTCCTTTGCAAGTTGAAACACGTAAAAGACCGTCTATTCCTTTATCTGGTGTGAATCGATTTGCTCCTCCTAAGACAGATACATTTATACCTGTCAGAGCAGAAACTGCGACTAAAAAGAGTGTGAGTTATCCATTTAATGCAGAATTTGGCACAAAAGGGAATACAAAGAGGATTCCATTACCAAGTAGAACATATTTAAAGAAGACTAAATTACAAAACTAGTAAAAACTGATCAATTATAAAAAAATTGAGCAGTTTTTTTTTTATTAAGAAATTAATTTTTATTTCCTATATTAAAAAACGTGTGGGTGTTTTTTAAAGGAATTCTATGAAGAAATTAATTTCTATTTTATTTGCAATAATAATAATATTTGTATCTATTTTTGCTGTTTATAAGTTAATTATTAGTATTAAAAAGCAAAATGTTAACAATTTGTCTCAATTTGAATATAAAAGTTTAAATAATTCCAGTCTAACATTTAAAAATAAATATATTATTCAAGGTATGTTTTGGGATAAAAATGAACTTTATGTATATATTGACCAGTTTCAAGTTAAGTCCAATCAAGAAGATCTTATCCAAAATCAGAAGTATTATCTCTTTTTGAATCTTTCTAATCATGACAAATGTTATTTTGGCGATTTTATTTATAAAAATTTCTCAAATAATTTTTTTATTTTTTTTAAAATACGTAGTTTTAAAGTGGATAAATTTGTAAGATATGCAAATTTGTTAAATGAAAATATATTGTTAATTACTTATAACGAAAGTCGTTTCTATGCTGAAAAAAATAAACAAACTTGTCAATATTGGGTTAAGATTAAAAGCTAAGCTTCTTATATTAATGTTATTTATCCCATATACTTCTCATGCTAAAAATTTGAATTTTGTTGAAATTAGTATTTCCAAATGTAAAAAGCTATCCATTCGAAATATAATAAAAATTGAATCAAAACGGACAAATATTGTTTATATTAAAAAAGATGACATCTATAATCATCTTTTATTGTGTGGGGTATCTTTGGGGGAAAGCCAAATTAAAATTTGGAGAGCTGATAATTGGGAGGAAGAAACCATCTTTGTTCATGTCAAACCATCTAGAAAATCACAAGCAAATTCGACAAATAGTATATATGATAAAAATTATCACAAGAATGAATTTTTGCTTGAAAAGAAAATTGCAGGTTGGGATCTCTCCAATAAATAAACTTGCTTTCAATAACTATGCTTGCTATCTGAATAGAGTTTATTATCATTGATTAAGCTGATTGCTTAGAGGTAGTTAAAAGTGTTTGGATTCAGTGGCGGTGAAATCCTTCTTATAGCATTTATTGCACTCATACTCTTTGGGAATGACAAGTTACCAGAAAATATGAAAAAACTGCTTAAGGGTCTTAACCAAGCAAAAAAAGTTGCGAGTGATGTGCAGCAGTCTTGGCATGAGGTTAAAACCGATGTCCAAAGAAGTATCAATTTGGATTTGGAAAAACAGGAGCTCTTAGAGCTTACAAAGCCAGTTGAATTTGATTATAACATGAATATAGCTGATATCCCTCATTATGAGCATCCAAAAGATGAGATCGTTCCTCAAGATGAAATAGATGATTTTCACAATTCCGATCAGCTATGTAATGAAAATCTAAACGAACAAAATACTGATATTATTAAAGAAAATACCGTTACTTTGCAACCTACATCCGCGCAGGAGTATTTAAAGTCGAATCATTTTGTGGGTCCGAGAATATAATTAATACGTTTTAAATAATATTTGGCTACTTAAGCAGTCACATAAATGACTCATGTTATCATTATTAATCCTCTATTTATTATGGCGATACTTTAAGCAGAACTGCAGAAATAGAGGGGGTTATATTTTGTTCCATGAAGTTTGATATATTTGATTTTATATTAATATTATTTTTAATAATGACTGTCTTTATTATTTTTTATTTTATAAAATCATTTAGAAAAAGCTTCCATAAGAAAAATAAGAAACTCAGATTCGTGGTGTTTAATAAAAGAGTTCAGCGGGTTAAAAACTTTGAAAACTTATCGGAGAGAATTTTGCTCGATATTTTAGAAGCTTTAAAAAATGGAGAGAATTCCCATGAGCAAGCAAAAGCTCTGCTTCCTCTCCTTTTGGATATTAGAAAAATAGGGGAGCAATTAATTCGACAGCAGAATTTTTTTCATACATTTTTATTTCCAATGTTGGAAAATAGATTAAAGCCTAGAGTGGAAAGATTGATTCATGTTGAAAAGTTGTTAAAGTCGCTTCCTAGAAAAGGTTCATCATGTGAAAATTTACAAAATGAGCTTTCATAAACCAAAGGATGTTATCTAATTATGGAAAATATAGAGAACTTATTCAAGCGCACCAAAAGAAAATCTAGTGAAATTTGGTATTGTAGAGAGTATTGGAGTGGTGACTCTCGAGATGGTCAATATGTCAATGGTGATGGATACCATTATTTTGAAATGCTGGGTGATGGTTTTGTCCAAAAAGCTTTTGAATACTATGAAACAGATGATGGGGAAGAAAAAGTAACTCCGACCCCTGAACTCGTTGGGATTAATTGGTTTGAGTTTTTTGGCTTTGAAGATGAAGAGCTTCTTGAAGAAGTTCCTGAGCATGAATTTATTTATATCGAACAACTTATTAAAAAATCTTGATCCTCCCTTGCCATCGATCAATTGAGCATTAAATTTCTCCAAACCGAGGCACGAGTGAGTGTTGACGTTGGTAATTTGGAGAGAGAAATGAAATACTACGAAATTCTTGGACTCAATAAATCTGCTAGTTCTGATGAAATCAAAAAAGCGTATCGGAAATTAGCAATGCAATATCACCCAGATAGAAATCCAGGAAACAAAGCTTCGGAAGAAAAATTTAAAGAAATGTCTGAAGCTTATGCTGTTTTATCCGACCCTGAAAAAAAACGTCAATACGACATGTTGGGTGACACACGCTTTTCTCAACAGCAAAGTTCTGGCTTTCAAGAAGATATTTTCAAAAATATGGATTTTGAAAGTATTTTTAAGGATATGGGTTTTTCTGGTTTTGGTGGAATGGGAGGAGGGCGCTTCGGAGGGTTTGGTAATCGAACTCAGAATGCTCGAAGTGGAAGGCGTGGGGGTATGCGCGCTGAACCTGAGGATTATTCAAAATATGATCTAGAACATGATCTCGAAATAGGTTTCATGGATGCTTATAATGGTTCAGAACGTCATGTGAGTTTTACTTTAAGCAATGGGGAAAGAATTGATTCTAGAATTAAGATACCTGCTGGGATTGATTCAGGCAAAAAATTACGAATTCGCAGTCACGGTCAAACAGCTCCTGATGGGCATAGAGGCGATCTCTATTTAAAAGTAAAAGTAATGCCTCATCCCGATTTTGTTAGAGTAGATAATGACATTGAAGTGTCTGTAAGTGTTCCTTTCAGCACACTGTGTCTTGGTGGGCAGATAGAAGTAAAAACTCCTCAAGGTATTAAAAATGTAAAAATCCGTGCAGGAATGCAAAGTGGTATAAAAGTACGTTTAAAAGGGCTTGGCTTTCCTATTATGAATACCAGTGAAAATGCAGATCTTTATGCTATTTTAAGCGTCAAAGTCCCGAGTGAAAGTGAAATAAATCAAGATTTAAAAGAAATTCTTGAGCAACTTCAAAAGAATGGTTATTAGGTGTAGTGAGAAAATGTATATTGTAGGTAAGATTGGTTTTTGTAAAATTTAAAACCAATTGTGATTTATTTTGAAAAACATAAAAAGGAAAATATATGGGAATCAATTACGTTATAAATAAAGGGATAGCGGCTGTCAAAAATGAGCTTATCGATATTCTTGCAAGAGAAATAAAGAAAGATTATGTTCATACCTCGTGGGATAATAACGATCTTATTATTGAAATTAAAAAGATGGGCTCCAGTAAAATAAATATAGCGTTCAAAGAGATCGGTAACGAAGTAAGAATAAATGAAGTAAAACGCAATATAGCTATGATGCATAAACCATTTACTGCAGAAGTAGAAAAAATGGTTGATGATATTTTAGTCAATAAGCTAGGAGCTAAGAGGGCATAAAAAATTTGAGTTACATTCATGTTTCTCAAACTACAGAAAAATTAACTAAGCACGCTTTAATTTTATTATTTGCTGTGTTGAGTATTTCATGCTCAACAACATTTTTAGACTCAGATAAATTGACTCAAAAACAAAAACAAGATTTCAAAATGAATCTTGAAGAATTATTTAAGAACAAAATGAGTCAAGAAGATCTTGATATAGCAACCTCAACATATCAAGTGCTTTCAGCTTTTGAAGAAATAAAAGAAAATAAATTCGAGTATGCAAATCGCATTTCAAAAGATTTATTATATACTAAAGGTTTATCAAATTCTATATATAAATTTGCATTCAAAGCTTATTCTATATCTTCAGTTCTTCTACTAAATGAAAAAGTAACGAATAAAAATATAATAAATGATATAGATTTTTTTTCTTTCCAAAATAATCAATGCGAAATTCTTTGTGATAGTTTTGGCTGGAAATCATTGGCGCGTGATGATGCTTCTTTGTTTACACCTGAAGGATATAAAGAAGAGATTTTATCAGATGATTTCTTTGCATTTGTTAATAAACAAAAGCCTGAATGGATTTCAGGGTCAATTTACTTGGATCAACATACTGCTGCTTATAATAGTTATATAAAAAACTTAATCAAAAATGATAGTAGTTCAGGAAGTGAATTACACTTAGAGAAACCAGATGAATATTCAAACAAAGATAAAGAAGAAATCAATGCACTTTATTCATTTGTAAATGGTGAATTTACAAAATCTAAAACAATATTTATGAGTTTAGCGGAAAAGTCTGCAAATCCTCAAGAGAGAGCAATTTATTATTACTGGATTGGGCGCGCATATAGTGCAGAGAAGAAAAATGAGGATGCGAGAAAGTATTTTGTAAAATCAGGAATAGAAAATCCTTTGAGTTTATACGATGCTTTATCAGGGCAAATGATAAAAAATCCTTCAGGGCGTTCTTCAACAAATGAACTTTCTCCTTTCCCAGACTCGTGGGAAAAAGAAATGGAAAAATGGGTGACTTATCCTACTATTATTTCTAATAATAGCATAATAAAAACTTTAAAATCTGCAATTATACTGGCTTCAAAAATAAAGATTGATAAAAATATATTGCGACTTGATGAGTATCAGGACTATATTGTAAAAAACGAAAATATTGAAACTTTACTCTTAAAAGATGAAATCAATTGGCTAACTAAAAATTGGCTGAACGAATTTAAAAATTGGCCAAAACATGAAAAGCCTGACATTATTGGTAATAATATAGCATGGCTTTTATATGTTACTGGTCAGAATGTACAATCAATTATGTTTGTTTCACAGATAAAAGACACACTGGATCCTTTTTCTGATAATAATAATTTTTTATATTTTCTATTTTATCCAAGATTGTATAAAGAAGAAGTCACTTTTGCTATTAAACAATGTCCTATTGATCCCGATTTGGTGTATGCAGTACTAAGACAAGAAGTTTTTTATAACCAAAATACGGAAAGCAAAGATTCTATTTTAAGAAAAACTTGTTCGCTAAAAGCAAATCTTGCTAATTATAGAAATGGTATAGTAACTTCTTTATCGGGTTATCATGTAGGTGAAGAATTAACCAATGAGTGGATAAAATATAGAGCTAAAATAAATGATGATGCTGTTTTTATGGAAACTATACCAGATGAAAAAGCTAAAGAATTTATTAAAGAAACTGTAAAAAATTATTATAATATTAAATGGATATATTTCAAAAAAAATTCCATAAGTGAATCTCTTATGAATTTGTTTTTTGCATTTGAAAGGTAATTTTATGGCTTGGGCATATTTAGTGCTTGCTGGAATTTTTGAAGTGGTATGGGCAATAAATTTAAAAGAAGTAGATGGAATATCTACACTTAAGCCGCTATTAATTACTTTAATTGGGATGATTATAAGTTTTAGTTTTCTTTCATTAGCATTAAAAAAAATACCAATGGGCACAGCATATGCAATATGGACAGGTATAGGCGCTCTTGGGGTTGCTATTTATGGGGTTGTTTTTATAGGGGAATCTGCAAATTTATTAAGAGTATTGAGTATAATTATTTTGGTATTGGGAATATTGGGGCTCAAAATTTTTACTCCTCAAAAAAATTAGTTCAGGCAATTTTTAAAAATTTATAATGAGAGGATAAAAATATGGCTTGGGTATACTTAATAATTGCAGGTTTATTTGAAGTGGTTTGGGCTGTAGCTTTAAAAAATGTTTCTGGTTTTAGTAACATTAAAGCTTTACTGCTGACAATTATTGGAATGATAATCAGTTTTGGCTTTCTCGGATTAGCTTTAAAAGAACTTCCAATGGGAACTGCTTATGCAATTTGGACTGGAATTGGAGCTGTTGGGGTTGCTATTTATGGGATTATTTTCTATTCCGAAACTCTAAATTTCAAAAGAATATTTTGTTTAATGTTAGTATTACTTGGAATATTTGGTCTTAAGGTTTTTAGCTAATTCAGCTATTTTAAATAATAATCTTTAGCTTTTTCATAAATTCTTTTTTGATAAACAAATAATATTAATATAATAATTATAGAACAAAAAAAACTTAAAATAATGAGCATGGCAAGCGATGAAAAATATTTCTCTAATAAATAGACGACACCCCCTGCAAGTGGAGCTGAGATAAGGAGAATAGATGTGTTTGCTCCTAAAATATTTCCAAGTTTTTCAGCAGGAATAAGTCTCACTCTTTCGATTCGAAAAAATATTCCAAATAAAGAACTGCCTGTTATTAGCAAACCAAAAGCAAACGAAAAAAATATTATCCCTAAATCAGATGCTATAAGAATTGCACTCAGAAAAAGACTGATTGCTCCCATATAAGCAAAGAAAATTTTATTTTTATTCTGCATAATTTTAAGAATACAGAAAGCAAGTAAAAGGGAAATAATACCTCCTAGAACATTTGGCAATGTTGAGAGAGATTCACTTGTTTGATAATGACTTCTCATAATTGGAATGAGCAGGGTTTGGAAAACTCCAAAAAATAAATTTAAGAGAATTCCTGCTAAAGTGATCAATAAAAAATATTTATTTGTGAAATGAAATTTAAAGCCAGTTAAATCTATTAATTTATTAGATAATCTTTTCAAATCTGCTTCTAAGTTCCTAATTCTTATTGTTTTAATATTTATAATAAATGTTACTATATAAATAAAAATAATTATGAAAATTGAGTTTTTGTTGTCTAGAATTGCAAGAGAAGCTCCTATAAGCATAGGCCCTAAAAGACGAGCAGCAGGTTCAAATAACTGCGATTTCGTTTGGAAGTTTATCATTTGGTTGTTATTTAAAATACGACTTGCGGTAGTTTCATAAAAGACCATGAGAATGCCAGAGCAGACAGTTATAATCGGTGAAACAAGCCAAATATAAGGATAACTGTAAAAAATATACCATACAAACAATAATAAAATTCTTGATGATTCAAGTGATCTTATAATCCACAGACAATTTTTTGAATCTGCAAGATTGCCAAAAAAAGGGATGAGCAAAAGTCTTGGCAAAAAGTCAAACATATAAGCAAGGCCTGCTAAAGCTAAATTCCCATTAGATATACTAAAAATAAACAGGGGTAAATAAAAGCCCTTTGCATAATCACCAATCAGGCTCACAGTTCTTAAACTGGAGAATGAAATTAAGCTTTGCATATTTATCATTAACTTTACTCTGTTGCTTATGAATTAAAATAAGTCTACAAATTATATTGGACTATGCTTACTTATGATAAATGATATTATAGATCTCCCAATAACAATCTTTTGCAGCTTCTTCGGAATGAGATTTAATAGTAAGATAAGCAAATGCGTCGTACCATTTTTGCGGATGGTTTAACTTTTCACCTTCAGGAACTTGCAATTGAATTTGACAGTTTGGTGGTAAGTTTAATTGACTTGAAGCGATGAGACCCTTTTTAGGTAATAATCGTGCTATCAATGTGATTTCATTTTCATCGATATTAGGTAACAAAGGTGGATTTTTTATTTGCAGTATTTCTGCAATTAAGAATTTTTCTGGAGAATATGTGAGAGTCTCTGTAAACATAATCATCACTTGCCCGCCGCCTATGCGACAAGCGATTTCGTTTATGAGATAGTTATTATTTCTCTTCCAAATTTCGGCATGGAAGGCAAAACAATGCTGACTATTCCCCAATGCGTGCAATGATTTTTGGGTGATTTCCATAAGAGCTATATATTCATCTGTATTCCTTTTAACGCATATACTGCCAGATAAAATATTCGTCGCTGTCTTAGGATCCCATGCAAGATGGGGTTTGTGACCTAGATAGCGGCTCGCAAGGGAGAAAATGATCTTGCCATCCTTAACAAAACCGTCGACATGAAACATTTCTGTGCCAATATATTCTTCAGCTATAAGGTTGAGATCTTCATCCCAATCGAGATCATTTTTAAGTGAGTCAAGATAATTTACGATATCATTTTCACAATTGAGAACTTTAAAACCTATGCCTGCTGCTTTGCATCTGGGTTTTACTATGAATGGAAAGCCTAACTCATAGCTTGCTTGTAAAAGACAAGTGGCACTTTGCACGGGTCGATATTTTGCTACTGGAATTTCCTTGTCTTTGAGCTTCTGTTTCATGTGAATTTTATCGCGATAATTAAATATGCTTGGATAATTAAAACTTTTGTTATTATTATTTAAGCAACTGCGAGAGACGCGCAAGAGATCAAATTCTCTCAATGCAATGACATAGGCCGATGGATTTTCTTTTAAGAAAATATTTGTCTTGAATTCGACAAGTGGGTTCGAATAGAAGTTTTCAAATTTATGGATTTTTTTAAGTTTTAATTTTAAACTAAGTGGAATAAATTCATAACATTCTTGACTGGTAAAGAGTGTTACGGCAAAATTCGATGGAATGCTTTCTAGAATTTGTGGCAGAGTTTTTGCAATCATTTGAGGGAAATAAGTAGATTCTACCAGCAGAACTTGCATTTTTTCTTGATCTGAATTCATAATTTTTTCCTATATGCGGAGTAGGTCTTTAAAAAAAACTACGTATAATTAATTCATAAAAATTATCTATATTAAAAAAGGAAATAATTCAAGTTTATAGTGATTTGTTGAAAGTAAGAATCAAAAAATGTATTGGATAAATTAGAAGTGTATTTTTTTTAAATTAAAAGGGTATTGTAATTCTTTATTGAAGTTTGCGATTATGTGGTTATGGTATTAATTTATGTTTAAATATAATTTTAAAAAAAAATTTGACAAAATTAAGAATTTAATTAATAATATATTTACTACCGGTAGTTTTTTATAACCCATTAAGTTTTTTTTAGGAGTTTCAATGAAAGATTTTGAAAGCAAAGAATGCCAAGCGTACATTAATAAAAATGCAATCAATTCTGATTTTGATACAACAATTGAATTCAGTGATATCCAATTAGCAGAAATCGAAGTTTCTGACGACTTGTTACTCGCAGTTCATCGTTCTTAAATTAAAAACTCCCTAGCTATACGCAAGTGCTAGGGAGGCTAAAATAATAAAAAAAGAATAAAAATATGACTATAAATAACGGTGAATATTTTAATATTAATCAGATCTCAAAAAAAGAGTTTGAAAATATTTTCTTTGATGAACATCTTCCCCTGCTATTAAATGGTTTAAATATGGAAATGCCTGCTTATAGAAAATGGACATTTAATTTTTTCAAAGAGAATATGGGTCATTTTCTAATCCCTGTAGGTGATGACTTAAAAAATCCTGCTGCCATTTCAAGAAAAATGTCTATTCGGAATTATATTACACAGCTTAAAGAAGATAAAGATTGCCCCTATATGGTGGGTTGGAGCTACCAAAGAGAATGCCCCACTCTCGACAATGATTTTACTTTGCCAGAGTTACATCCAGATGATTTTATCCATGGTTTGCCAAGACATCTTAACTATAGACGTAGTTGGATTTTTTTTGGCAAAGAATCAATTGAGAGTGATTTGCATATAGATTCTTTTGCAGCAAGTGCATGGATAATAATGATCCATGGGCAGAAAACTTTAAGAACATTTTCTCCAGTTCATAGGCATTTAGTAAAAATGGGTACATCACTTTTCGATGAGGAGAATATCAGGAAGATAAAAAATCAGGGTGTTGAAATTATCGAATTTAAATTAATACCAGGCACTATAATGTATTTACCTGGCGGATGGGTGCACCAGATTAGAAATGACAATGACACCATTATGGTAACAGGGGCTTTTACAGCAAAAAGCCATGTCTTCCAATTTTACCCTTCTTACCAAGAAACTATTTCAAAAGATATTAATGATAGCGAAGAGCATTACCTCTCTTATATAAAAAATGAGTTTATGAATATTGAAAAATTACCCAAGGAATCAATTCAATATATTAAAGAAGATATATTGAGAACAGAAAGGCGGATAGAAATTATTCAAGATAAAATGAAATTATATAAGAGTCTATTAAATAAAAATTAGAGGTTTATATAGTGAAGAATATAAATTGCTTGAAAATTGCTGTAGATGCTTTTCCATACAAGGAAAGTATACATCAAATTTGCGACTACAGTGGAGAGCAAATATATAAAAAACAAGCACTCACCCTTTTTAAAGAGCAAAATAGAAGCATTTATAATTTAGCAGCAAAAAGTTATTTATTAAGCAATAATTATAAAAATATCGAAATAGAAATCAAGGATAATTTATATTGGCAGAATGGGGAACAGGTATTTGCAGAGGATTTTGCCCGTTCAATAAAATTTCTTTGTAGGGATAAAGGAAATCGCTTTCGGACTCTTTTTTCAGATGTGGAAAATTTTAAAGAATATTCAATATACATTTCAAATGATATTGGAATTCACTGCCCTGATAAATATACTTTGTGCATTAATCTGAAATATCCTAATGTATATATGCGAAATAATTTATCTTTAATCTCTACATCGCCATTACACATCTCTAATTCTCACTTGTCTGCAGGGCCTTATTTTTTGAGCTCTTTAGAAGAGAATAAGTTTTTGTTAAAGAAGAATAAGCATTACTCATTAGACGAAGTTGCAAATTCCTTTAATGAAATAGAATTTATAAAAATAAAAGAAGATAAGTTTGCTGATAATTTTCAGTGCGGTAATATTGATGTTAGTTGTGACACATGTTTAGACTATAATTATTATAAATTAGCAAGAAATTCGATTAATTTTAAAGAAATATCTTCAAAATTAATAATGCTACTGTCTCCTTGGAAAAAATTCAAAGAAATACCAGAAGCAGTAAAATATATTATTATTAACGCAATAAATAGGAAAGAACTCAGTGATAGGTTTGATGGCATACTTAAAGAATCATTTTCTTACCTCGATTTATATGATTATAGTTATAAAGAAAAAATAATTAAAAAGATAGAACCTTTGTGCGAACCTTTTAATTTGACAATCGCTTATGAAGATTTTTATCCCAATAAAGAAATAGTAAAACTTATTGCGAATCAACTTAAAGCATATAACATTAACTTGTTACCAGAAGTGGATGAGTATGGCAAATGGGACTCTTGCACCCATTTGCGTTTTGAAATTCGTTGGTCAATGCGTTCTACTCCTTTATTATTTTATAAATCAGATTTGAGCCGCGGCTTTATAACAGATCAGGAATTTGAAGAAGCCAGAAAGTATTATTCTTATATACTACAAAATAATAAGGAAGAGGAGAACGTAATATTTTATAAAAAGCTAGATCAAATATTGATAAGAAATGCTGTGTATATTCCATTATTATCTATGCCTTCTGGCTATTTTATAAGACCATATATTGTAAATAGTTCACTATTTGATCAGGGAACTTTTATTCATTATTTGAATAATATTGAAAGCGTATAATTTATGTATTACCGATTGAATGGCACAATTATTTACTTGAGTGAAAATATTATAGTATATGGACATAAGTCT
Source organism: Fluviispira vulneris (assembly GCF_014281055.1). Classification (NCBI taxonomy): domain Bacteria; kingdom Pseudomonadati; phylum Bdellovibrionota; class Oligoflexia; order Silvanigrellales; family Silvanigrellaceae; genus Fluviispira; species Fluviispira vulneris. The sequence goes on from NZ_JACRSE010000003.1 coordinate 338,909, forward strand.
TTGTCTATTAAAGCGAGAGTTAATTTTTCAGAAATTAAACATTTTTTGGAACAAATAAAAGAAGGATTAAATGCGGATAAAATAGATGTCTATGTAAATTGCAGCATAGTAGGGAACATAGTAAAAAAAATGTTTGAAATGTCACTTATTATTCCATACAAATTAGCATATCTAAATACCCCACTGGAAAGATCATATGATTTCCTTTGTCACCACTTATCAGGCAAACAAACAGATATTGATTTTAATCATAATATTAACATTACAATTTTTGGTTGTGGCGGAGTAGGGGCGAATATCGCTTTAAATTTACTTGTAATGGGATTTTCAAACTTTACTTTCGTAGATTACGATACAGTTGAGGCGAGTAATCTAAATAGGCAATTTCCATTTGTCCCAGAAGATATTGGAAAGAATAAAGCCCAGGCCCTAAAAGATAATTTATTAAAAAGAAATCCATCTGCTAAAATTATGTGTTTAAATTTATTTATAAATTCTACACAAATACTCATTGATAATCTCTCCACAAGTGATCTTATAGTATCAGCGATAGATAGCCCACCAATTAAGTCAGCAATTTATTCGACAGAATATGCATTAGAAAAAAATATTCCTATTATATTTGGAGCTGCTGGTTATGATACTATAAAAGTTGGACCACTTTTAAAAAGTAAAGGTGCAATGAAAAATTATCTTTCATATCTTAATTCTGTAAGTATTATAAATGCTACCCCAATTAGAGGTTCAATTCCCTCCACAAATTCTTTATTAACATCTATTTTGAGTAACGAGATATTTAATTTATTCTATGATGAAAAAAAAATGTTATTTCCAAACAAGAAATTAATAATGAATCATTTTTCACTCGAAATAGTTGAAGAGAATGATTATGAAAATTGAAAAAAATAAAATTATAATACAATTCTATCTAAGCAGATTTTTATTAATAAATAATTATATTCGCCAACTTATACATGCTAAATATCCTAATTTAACTGCTAAAATTTGCTTAAAGTTTTTAGGAAAAGTAGTTGTCAAACAAAAAAAAGAATGGGGTGAAGTTAAGTATATTACAAATATAGTACATGAAGCTTTACATATTGATTTATTTCTGCTTCAGTTTTTAGTTCCCACGGTTCATTCTAATAACTATACGAAAGGCTCTTTTAAAAAATTGCAACATTCCACAATTGGCTGTTTTCACTCGACATTTTTTTATATTGATTCGTTTTTTTTAGGAAAAATTATTTTCAATAGGAGTAAAATTTCAAAGAAGAATTTAGTCATAAATTAAATAATGGTAAAACTTATGAAAAATAATTTAATTGAATACGATTCCAAAATTGATGACATAAAATGCTTTTCCACTGAAGAATTGCAAAATTCATGTATTGTCATTAGAAATTACTGCAAAAATTGGAAGCTCTATCACAACAATATGTTTGAATATATTGCAAACACATATGGGCATGATCGAATTAACGTTGAAACAAACATCAATGGAATTATAAATGAGACTATAAATATAAAAGAATATATAAATAGAATTGCATTAGGTATTTCAACTATAGGCAATTGGTCTTGGCAGCCATTTTATAAGTATCCTGAACTTCACGACCAATATACATTACCAGAGAAGATGGAAGACATATTTTTCCGAAATTCACTTGTCTGTAAACTTGTTATTTCACCTTGGTTGCTGATGTCGAGTAAAGACACAAAAACAAATATTCACCAAGATATGTTTCGTGTTAATGGAATAGTCGGTCAATTAGAAGGAGAAAAGGAGTTTGTATTAGTTGAGCCATCTTTTAAACTTGAAGAAGGTAAATATTACGCTGAAGAAGAACTGCATTCATTATCTATAACATATTATAAAGTAATCCTTAAAAAAGGTGATTTTCTTTATTTCCCTACTCAGTGGTGGCACCAAGCAAAAACTTTGAAAAATTCTGTCACGTTTATTCATAGTACTGTGAATAATGCAAATATGAAAAATTTTCTAGATGAATTGATTATTATGATGCCTAATTTTATCCAACGTGTTCAAAACGGCGCAAAACAAATGTCTTTATTTGGCAAAAATATTAATTGGGTTTGCAATGGATTTAAAAGAATTATTGAATAAAAGGAACATGAAGTGTTTATAAATGAAGTTAAAATTAGGGTAAAACTCTTTAAATCTCAGCCCTACCTTTTGTTTGCACTCAGTGGAATTCTCGCTACATTTGGCAATGGATTAATATATATAACAATGTCTTGGTACGCTTATCAGAAAAATAATTCTATCGGCAGCTTGGCTCTTCTCATGTTTTATATTTGGATGCCAAGTATTATCTTTGGTCCTTTTTTTGGTGTTTGTGCTGATAGGTACAATAAAAAATATTTATTAATTTTATCTAATGTAGTAAGAGGAATCGCTGTATTTGTATTCGCATTTTTTATGTTGAATGGTTTAGAACCAAACATTTATTACCTTGCATCTGTGCTTGGCTTTTTTATTTCCTTTTACATGCCAGCGGCAATCCCATTCGTAAAAGAAATTGTACCAGAAAATAAACTCGTTGAAGCGAATGCAACTGTAGATATGCTTTACGAGTTTGGCACAATTATTGGGATGGGAGTAAGCGGTGTCCTTATTTATTACTTAAACACTATTGGTACTCTTGCTCTTGGTGGGGCTTTTTTTATTATTTCAGGTTTGTTTAATTACTTAATGAAATATAATCCTATAAATAATTTTAATAAATTCCAAACAAAAAAACAAACATTCTTAAATGACTATATTGATTCTTTAAAATATATTGCAAGGAATCCTTCCCTTATAGGTGTCTATCTTACACAAATGATTATTATGGTCCTGATCATGACAATCCCCATTTTGCTTGTCCCCTTTACACAAGTAGTTCTTAAAGGTGATACCGTCCTATTCGCCCGCCTAGAAGCTTTAATTTCGTTAGGTATTTTTGTTGGAGGATTCTTTTCTCCTATTTTATGCAAAAAAATAAGTGCTAAATATACCCTCATGTTTCTTACAATATTACTTTCAATCACCTTATATATATTCTCAATTAATGATAATATTCTTATAAGCTATATTGTTTATTTTGGCATAGGGGTTGGACTTTCTAGTTGGGCTGTTGTTATTAGTCAAGCACAACTCTTAACAAGTCCTGACTTTCAAGGTCGATTGCAAGCGACTTTCTATAGTTTATCAGGTATTGGAGTTTTGCTTCTTTATGTTTTAGTAAATTATAAAGGAAACCTCATTAGTGTCCAAAATTTTTATCTTGTAGAAAGTATCATTGCTGCTTGTGCGTTTATTTTTGTTTTTAAAATAAAAAATTGCGAGTTAAAATAGTGTTAAAAGGGTTGGATATTTTGTTAAAGCTTAAAAATAAAATAAATGTATAAGGGTTTCTGAAATAATTTTAAAACACTATTTAAAATTATCAATTGCAAAAGGATATTTTTCAGTTTCAAGCAATTTCTTAGCGATGATTTTTATTTTATCATCATGATTTGCTTTTAAATTGTAAATATTTTGATTGATCCGCGCTTTTGCGTTTCGAATAATTAATTTTGCCATGGTGAGTTCAGCTTCATTTTTCTCTGGGCCACCATGCTTTTCTAAGACGGAATTTATTCTCGATAAAACGGAAGAAATTACATATGTGTCGATTGCGATATCTGCGAGGCGTGACAATTGCAATTGCTCATCAACCAGTTTGTGTCCGTAAGTGCGAATGAGTTTAGAAGCAGAAGTTGTCAGCGCATGTGTCGCTGTTGAGAGTCTTTCGCATTCTTTTTCGAGGGCTGGATGAAAACCTTCTAGCTTTTCTGTTAGCACACTCTTTTTAACTTCACTGAAGGCAAATTCAGATAAAAAGCCTATTTTTCCTATGGCGCTGTTCAAGAAGTCAACACTTTTGATATTTTGTAATGACTGTAGTTCTTTGCCAAGGCGTTGGTATTGAGAAGCAGGCTCTTTCAATCCTGTCATTGCAATAAAGAGTCTTAATATTTCGTTTGTTCCTTCAAATATAAGTCCAATACGTCCATCTCTGAGTTTTCTTTCAATGCCATATTCAACCATATAACCATTGCCACCGTGAATTTGCATGGCAGTGTTGATTGTTGCCCAACTTGCTTCTGTGACAAATACTTTACAAATTGCAGCCTCGATGCTGTAATCCGTATCGCCGGAATCGACTAAATTGGTTGCGAAATAAGTTGCAGATTCAGAAGTATATATATGCATTGCCATTTCGCTTAACATGCTTTGGATAAGGCCAAAGTCAGAAATACTGTGGCCAAATGCTTTTCTATTTTTTGTGTAAGTTATGCACTCGTCCATTGCGGATTTCATAGCGCCCAAAGCACCGCCCGCTAAGCCCATGCGACCTTGGTTTAAAATTCCCATAGCAATTTTAAAACCGTCGCCCGATTTTCCTAAGATATTTTCTGCAGGAACTTTTACATCTTTAAAAAAGACTTCAACAGTGGATGATGCTTTAATACCAAGTTTAAGTTCTTCTGATCCATGGGTGACTCCGCCCATGTCTCTTGTTACGATAAATGCGGTGATTTTATCTTCGCCATTTATTTCTTCCTTTGCAAATACGGTGAAAAAATCTGCGAAACCACCATTTGTTATCCATAATTTTGAGCCATTAATTATATAATGGTCGCCTTGTTTAACTGCTCTGGTTTTAATTCCTGCGGCATCGCTTCCTGCAGTTGGTTCTGTTAAAGCAAAGGAAGCGATCATTTCTCCTGTTGCAAGCTTAGGCATATATTTTGCCTTTTGTTTCTCATTGCCATATAAATAAAGTCCTTTTAAACCAATCGAGCTGTGTGCACCCGCGGTTAAGGTAACAGATGCGTCGTGTTTATTTAAAAGTTCAAGCGTTCTAGTATAAAATGTTTGGGTAAATTCGCTTCCACCAAAAGCTTCAGGGATAATAAGTCCAAAGAGACCCATTTCTTTCATTCCTTGAATAATTTCTTTTGGTAATTTTTTTTCTTGGTCGAATTTTAAACTATCAACATTTTGTTTCATCCAATCATTAATAGAATTGGCCATCAAAGTATAATCATTTTCTCTATTGGTATTAAAAAAGGGATAATGATGCAGAGATTTTTCTGATATATGCCCATTAAATATGCTTTTCATGAAACTAAATTTCGTATTACCAGACATAAAACCTCCTCGTTTTTACTATTTTCAATCTGGATAAGATAACTTTACAATAGTAAATTAGCTGAATTGAATGAAGAGAGCAAACTGTTTGAAATGCAAACTGTATTTACTGTCAATGTCACTTATAGTGTATTGCAACCATTGCTAGTTTTAAAATTTAAACATATTTTGAAGTATAGAGAATTTTATTTTTATTTATTTTTAGGAGAAAAAAATTATGGCTATGTTTGAACTTAATGAAACCCAAAGGCAATTGTTTGAAATGGCGAAAGATTTTTCGAATAAAGAAGTATGGCCTAAAGCGCGTGAATTGGACGAAACAGCAAAATTCCCAATGGATTTATTAAAGAAGACACATGAACTTGGAATGTTAAATGCATTTGTGCCTGAAGAAGTCGGTGGGCTTGGTTTGGGCACATTTGATCATTGTTTAATTTCGGAAGCTTTGGCCATGGGGTGTGCTGGTTTCTGTACAGCGGCTTTGGCGAATGATTTGGCCGCAGTTCCTGTTATTCTTTCTGAAAATAAGCATGCATGGAAAGATTTTTTGGCACCTATGGTTGAAGAATGCCAAATGGCTTCCTACTGCGTAACGGAGCCAGGTGCAGGAAGTGATGTTGCAGGAATTAAGACGACAGCAAAAAAATCGGGCGATAAATATATTATCAATGGATCAAAAATGTGGATCACAAATGCAAACTATGCATCGTGGTTTTTTGTGCTTGCTAAAACTGACTCCTCTAAGGGGCACAAAGGAATGTCAGGTTTTATTGTTTCAGCAAAAACACCTGGCATTACGATTGGTAGAAAAGAAGATAATATGGGTCAACGCTGCAGCGACACACGGGGCGTGACCTTTGATAACGTTGAGGTGCCTGCTAAATATTTACTTGGTAAAGAAGGTGACGGGTTTAAACTCGCCATGGGGGCTTTTGATAGGACACGCCCTGCCGTTGCTGCAGAAGCTTTAGGCTTAAGCCAGCGGGCTATGATGTGTGCAATTGATTATGCAAAACAAAGACAGGCATTTGGTAAAACTATATCTGAAAATCAAGGTGTTAGCTTTATGATTGCAGAAATGGCGCGGGATATTGAAGCTTCGCGTTTACTCGTATGGAAAGCTGCGGATGAGGTGGATGCAGGGAGAAAAAATACATATTATGCTTCGATAGCTAAGATGTTTGCAGCTGATGCCTGTATGAGAATTACCACAAATGCGGTTCAGATATTTGGTGGGTATGGATATAATAGAGAATATCCTGTTGAAATGCTTATGCGGGATGCAAAAATATTTCAAATATATGAAGGAACATCCCAAATTCAAAGAATGATTGTTGGAAGAATGCTGCTAGACATCTAAAGAATTCTTTAAATAAATGAAATGCTGTGTTAAGCAAACTGCGGAATGGTGTCTTCTTTTTGTGAATTTTTAGAAAGATTTGGTGTCAGAGATGATAAAGGCTTCAGAAGCAAAAATTGGCATTGTTGTTGCAAGATTTAATGAGGTTATAACGTCTCGACTTGCTTCAGGTGCAAAAAATATTCTCATTCGGCGTGGCGTAAAACCTGAAAATATTATTGAAATTGAGGTACCAGGGGCATTTGAAACGCCATTTGCAGCTCAACTTTTAATAGATAATAAAAAAGTACACGGAGTTGTTGCTCTTGGAGCCGTGATTCGTGGATCAACAGATCATTATGATTATGTTTGTTCATCCACATCTTCTGGTTTGATGAATGTTCAACTTTCTCGCTCAGTTCCAGTTTGTTTTGGCATACTTACGTGCGATACAATGGAACAGGCAATCGATAGGGCGGGTGGAAAACTTGGCAACAAAGGCAGTGATGTTGCTGATTCGTTATTAGAAATGATCTTGCTCAGATCCTCATTATTAGGAAATTTATCATTATGATAGAAGGTGTAACTGGACTCAAACCAGCCGATTTTAAGCAAGTGAGAAGGTTTGCGGTTCAATTTGCTTATCAGCAAGATGTAAATCAACAATATGTTATGCAAAAAAGTGTTTTAGAACAGTTTATTAAACAATCTGAAGTGTCTGAGAATCAAAGAGCTTTTTTGCGTTCTTTATTAGCGGCTGTATTTGAGAAAAGCAAAATAGTCGATGATTTAATCGAAAAAAATGCAAAAAATTGGAAAATTTCGCGCATTGCTCGAGTTGATTTAGCGGTTCTTAGAATTGCAACAGTTGAGCTTTTAGAGCGAACCGATACAGATATTGGAGTTGTTATTTCTGAAGCAGCTTCTATTGCGCAAGAATATGGCTCTTCAAACTCAGCTTCATTTGTAAACGGTATTCTCGATGCGATTGCTAAAACTGTACGTTCTGCTTGATTGAATATTTATTAATCAAAAAGGCGAATAATTGAAATGAGAGAAATTTACCTCCTAGAAAATATCGAAGCCTGTGCACGATTTATTTCTGAGCGTGTTGCTCAAGGATATTCTTTAGAGACTTTTTTAGGTATCGGCACATTTTCTAGTCAAGTTTTAAAAGATCAAAAAAAAGGTATTTTTATTCAAGCAAGTCCAGCTTTTCTTGAGAAAGAATTATCTGAAAGTGTTATTCTAGGTCATTTCTCAGTTTTTGAACAAGAATCACTTTTATTACAAGTAAACGAAGAAGGCCATAAATCATTACCTATTTCGAGATGGTTTCTCGTTGGTCAACATCTAAGCTTATTTTCCTCTCCTCGTATCGATGTGCTTAGATATTTGCCACTTAAAGAACTTATGGGAGTCAGAACTCCTGAAGAGTTTATGCAAGTTTATTTAAGTTATTTATTTCCAAATATTCAAGAAGTCAGAGCTCAATCTATTTTGTTTCTCTTTGATATAAAAATGCTTTGCGATTATATTCGTTCATTTTTTATGTGGCTTATAGATAAATATGAATTAGTAGGTTTGAAAGAGTCTATATTAAATTATTCAGAAATGGATTTACAAAAAAAAGTAACGGAAGAATTTCTTTGGTTCCTAGCAGATTCAGCATTACACCCTTGCATTGGGGTTTTTCCATCTACCCAAAAATGTTTTGATTTTCTTATCCACTCCGCTCGTGTTTTAAGAAAACAAGGTAATTTAACTGAAGAGACTTTATTCAAGTTTTAATTTTATCATAGGTGATAAATATGGTAAAAAAAAGTTATGAAAAAAGAAAAAGTAAGAGACATGATATAAACTTTATAATATCAATTTTTCAAAATAAAAAGCCTATAGCTCTCCACAATTCAGTTAAAGATTTTTCTTTAAATGGTTGTGCAATATATATTTCTAATAATCATAGTTTTCAAGTCAATGACGTTGTAGAGTTGCATGTTGAAGAAAATTTTCTTAAAAAAAATCTAGAAATTAATATTGAACCAATTATTGGTGTTATTAAATATTTGGATAAAGAAAATATATTTTATGCAGGGATTGAGTTTAAAAATCTTAGTGAAAATAATGTAAAAGTAATAAAATATATTATCGAAAATGGAGTGATTTTAAAAAAGTTCCCTCAGACTTGGCAGCTTTCTAAATAACTTTTTTTTATATATTATATACTTCTATGCTGTCTTCGTCATTCGACTCGATCTCAGTATCATCCGAAGGAGCTTTTAGTAATTGTAAAAGATCATCACGTGAAAGATGTTTAAAGACTTCTTCATCTTGTTCAACAAATCTTTCAAAAATCATCCTTTTCCTACTGATAATGTCATCAATTCTTTCTTCTAATGTTCCCCTTGTGACAAGTTTATAAACTTGAACATTCCTTATCTGGCCAATGCGGTGAATTCTATCGGTAGCTTGATTTTCTTTTGCAGCATTCCACCATCTGTCAAAGTGAATAACAACACTTGCTGAAGTTAAATCTATCCCTGTTCCACCAGCTAATAATGAACCAATAAATACTTTTACATCTTTATTTTCTTGAAATTCTTTAACAATACTCCCTCTATTGACAGATTGTCCTGTTAAAATCACATGCTGAATTCCTTGAGCATTCAGTCTTTCAGAAAGTTTAGTAACCATTTTTGCATATTGGGAAAATACGACTACTTTTTGATTACTTTCAAGAGCTTCTCCTAGCAATTCATCAAATACTTTTAACTTACCACTGCCTAACTGTGAATATCTTGGATCAATGATAGAGGGATCATCACAAATTTGTTTTAAAAGACTTATTAAGCTGAATATATGGATATATGGAACAGGGCTTTTTTCATTTTGTAAATCATCGATTAATTTTTTTCCTTTTAAATTTAACACTTCATTATAGAGCTTTTTTTGTGCTAAATTTAAATGACAATAGCGAATATCTTCAACTTTATCTGGAAGATCAGTAAGTACATCAAGTTTATTTCTACGCATTTTAAAAGGATGAATCAGTCGATGCAATTCAATATCTGCGATTGGATTATGAATTTCATCATTTGACATATATTTCTTTTTAAATTCACTATCACTGCCTAAATAACTTGGAGCTATATAATCGAATAAGTTTTTAAGTTCCATTAAATCATTTTCAAGCGGTGTCCCTGTCAAACATAGGCGCATATTGCTTTCAATTTTGCAAGCTGCTTTGTATGTTCGCGTGCTTTGATTTTTTACTAAATGAGCTTCATCCAAAATAACTAAATTCCATTTTTTTTGCATTATCAGTTGAATATCTCTTAATAGGATTCCGTAACTTGTTACAAAAACAAAATGACCTTTTATATTTTTTTGTAAATCCATTAAATAGTTTTTTCGCAGAGATCCATGATAACAGATGCATTTAACTTTCGGAATATACTTACTCATTTTATCAAGCCAATGGTCGATCACACTGGTCGGGCACACTACTAAAGATATCGAAAAATCATCGCGTTTAGCAATACTTGATATGAGTCCCATCGCTTGGTGCGTTTTACCGAGTCCCATTTCATCTGCAAGAAGTCCACCAAGTTGGTTGCTATAAAGCCACCAAAGCCATTTTAATCCATCTTCTTGATATGGGCGTAAATTAAGTTGTGTTTCTTTTAAAGATGGTAAAGATAATTTTTCTCTTGAAATAAGACCTGCACGAATTTTATTAATAATATCCGCTTTGCCTTTGACTTTGCTTTCTGTGCCAAATTGTTCATGAAAACGTATGAATTCAAGAGTTGAAAGTTTAATTTGTCCATCTTGCTGGATTTTGTTTTGTAGCCAGTCAAACTCAGCGTTAATCTTAACAAATCCTTTTTCTGTTTGCAGATACTGTTTACCTTCGGCGCGAGCTCTTAATATTTGCAAGAGTGTACCTGAAGTATTTCCATCTATTTTATCTTCAGCTTTAGAATTAAATTTAGCATCGATTAAAATAGCTCCATCTAAATCTTTATTTAGAGTGAATTCAGGAATAATAGTTTTATTAAAAACTTTAACTTTTGAAAGATTATTATGTAAAACAACTTCAGCAGTTTCTTTAAGACGTGTAAATTCACTTTCAATCAAAGTTGCTGCTGTATCTCCTTCTACAATTCCAGATTTAGGATATTCTTGCCAACGTGAAATCTGAGTTGCATTCATTTTGTCGACAAAAGGAATATAACCGATTTTAGCATAAAATATTCCATGTTTTCCAACATGTGATGTTTGTAGATCGCTTAATACAATTTTTTTAATTGAATTATTATTTTTAAAAATATTTATATTTTTTTGAATTAAAAAACCGGAGTTTTTATGATTTTTAATATCAAAATATCTTTTTGCCGTTACACCATGGTCAATGAGTTTAAGAACGCTTTTAGTCGCTTTTTCGTATTGGTTGGTATTGAATAATAGTTTGCAAGTGTCATCAATTCCAAAACGATAATTTAATTTTTTTGAAGCATCCAGCTTAACAAGAACATTTAACCACGGTTCTTCTTTGTCTAAATCAATAGAAATAATTTCCAAAACGTTGGAAGTAAAAATATTTTCAAAACTATTGCTTTCTAATGTTTGCTTAGCATCATTTATTATTTCCCATTTCTCTTGGGCATTGAATGTGCTCGTTTTATTTTCATCTGTTTGGGTAAGTCTTGGTTTGCTGGCTGTGCTATTTAAATAAAGTTCAGAACCACCTGTACCTAAATTAAATTTCTGTAAATAAAGAGCTTTTTCTTGATCTAAGTAAATACAAAATGCAGCAATATGTGCGCATTTCTCAGCTCTTCTTCTATTTGCTTGACAAGTACATTCCATCCATTGAACAAATTTTCCATGCGCATGAATTTTCATCCGCACTTCATAATTTTCACCAATACCTGCCTTAACTTTTCCGCTTAAAAGCTCTCCGTAGGAGTTGAAATTATAAACTCCACCAGATCTATAAATTGAAATTCCATTTTGCCAATTGTTAGCAAGGAATTGTGGGAAAACAAAATCAATAAACGAATGAGAAGTCATTTTTATTCTGTCTAAATTTTTGCTTTTAGTAAATAATTTACTAAAAACATATGGTGATAATAGGAATTAGAGTAGCGAATTAATTACTGCGACTCGCTACTCGACTGTCATTTTTTTCAAACTTTAAGTAGTCTGCAAGAGTTGTTTGAGCAACTGAACTTGCTCTGACGACCCAATTTTGTGGGCTTGCCACCACAGTTCCAATAGCTATGCTATTCGGAGAGTTGAGTGGAGCAATACCACTAAACCAAGTGTAAAGAACATCTCTATTTTCTGGATCGAGCAAAGTTCCTGTTTTACCGCCAATTTCATTAGCGTCAGCTCGAGTTCCTGCCTTATGAAAAGTTCTACGGCTTGTACCCGATGATATTGTTGCTAACATCAAGGTTTCTATTTTTAAAGCAGTTTGTTGAGAGATTATTCGTCCGATTTGCATAGGTTTTGCTCTGTAAACTTCCTTTCCGTCTGAATTGTAAGCAGCCTCTACTAAATAAGGTGCCATCATTATACCATGATTATTAACAGTTGCAGAAAGAAGAGCCGCATGTACTGGGTTTAATTTCGTTGCGCCAAATCCTGCACCGGCTTCAGCCACCTCCTGAGGAGTTGCTGTATCAGGGTCAGGGAGCAAAAACATACTTGTTTGTAGCTTCAAATCACTTGGAATTGGTTTATTAAACATAAACTTTTCAGCATATGACTTGAGTGAAGCTAAACCTACTTCATAAAGTGCTAAGCGGGCGAAAGCAGTATTACAGCTTGAGCCAAAAGCTTTAGCAAAAGTCATTTTTTGTTTGTCTCGAGATGGATCCGCTAGCCAATTGCCATTTCTGAGATTACCGCAACCTCCTCGAAATGAAATTTCATCATATGGATTTAAATTTCTTTTTTCTATGGCGGCAGATGCTGTGATAATTTTCATTAAACTTGCTGCAGGGGCACGCGAACTGACTGAAACACTGGCATTTCTGTTTCCGCCATTTTGCGAAAGAGCAAGGATCTTTCCTGATTTAGGATCAATAATAGCTGTTGAACCATTTATAATTCTAGATTGACTTAAGTACTTTTCTGAAGCGTCTTGCAGTTGAGGGTCGATCGTTAATTCCAATTTATAATTTTTATAATATGAATAAATTTTTCCATTTTTTAAAAACATTTTATTTGAGATTTCAGGCCATTCAACTTGACCAAACGGTGTGTTCAATGGTGTTCCGTTATTATTTAATGATTCTCTTGGATCAGTGTAAGCCTTTACTTTAACAGTGTTTGGATTTAATTTTTTAGCATTAATTAAGTATGAGCTAGAATACGCAGAAAAAAGCACGGGTTGAGCTGTGACATAATTAGTTTTTAAATCATTTTTCCCGTAACGTTCATAATTGCTTGCTTTGTATCTTGATTTTGTATTCTGTCTAGATGCTTTTTTGTATTTGAATTTATTCTGATTAACTTTTTGTTTATTTAATTTCTTAACTTTGGCTAAATTTGCGACAGATTTTTGAGATATTGAATTGATATTCGCATTTTTCACTTGCGCATGTATTGGTGCAGAGAAAAAAAATAAAGAAACAATAAGAGAATGAAGAGGCTTTTTTATAATATTAGAAAAAGAAAAATCCATTTTTGTATCCTCAAACTCCGTTTTTTATAGTGTACCATAAACCCGTTTAGTTTTGTTCAAAGTATTATAGCTTTAAATCTTTTTGGGTTAGGATCCAGCTTTTTAATACCGTGAGCAAAACTTTATTCTGGTACTTTATCGGTATAAATCGTTCAGATTGAAACTCCCATGAAATTTGCTTTTCAAGATAGTCAATCGCAGTTAAATATCTTGATTTGTTCTCCTCAACAAGACTTTTCGGCAGATTCGAAAAAATAGAAAGACAAATATAAGTAGCGTTTGGACTGAATTCGTAAATTTTTGTTAAAGCACGCTTACGCAATGATATTATTTCGTTTTTAAAATTATCATCTGTAACCTTATTATAGCTACCAATAACCACTTTTCCATGGGGTGCTAAACCTTTTTCAATGATTTCCTTTTCTTGGCATTTAAATTGCAAATCATCAAAATAAATTGGGACTTCAATAACTTCAATATAAGGGAGGGCTTTAGAATTTACTTTCCATGAAATATAAGCAAAAGGTAATGAATCATAAAGGCCTCTAATTGATTCTCCTGTGCTCGGAAAAATAGGATAAAATAGGGGTATATTCATGTCAATATTATCATCACAGTGACATTTTAATTTTCTTTTTTTGACAAGGTTATTAAGTAATAAATTATCTTTCCAAATATTAGGTAACAGTTTTAGATGAGGCAAAGAGTCAAATAATTTATTTGCGGCAATTCGTACTTCATGAGTCATAATGTTGTCCTATGCCATTTTTGGGCTCGCAGAATTTTCTGCAAATTTATATTTTTAAGATGTCGATTCTATATGTGGTTTCAATATACCTCAATCTTATCATTTTAGGAGTCAAAAGGTGTTTTCAAAAGTGAAAGATGCTAAAGTCTTGTCGTCAGTGCAAGGTATTGAGAATTCTTCAAAAAAATATAAAGGTGTGCCATTTTCTCTTTTAGGCAGCCAAACATTTTTTCAAGGAAAAGTTATTTTAAAAGGTGAAGCACGTTTGGCAGGGCATGTTGAAGGCACGATTATTTCAGAAGATATCTTGATTTTAGAAGAATCAGCTCTGATAAAAGGTGAAATTCATGGTGTCATTGTTGAAATTAGCGGTATTTTTGAAGGCAACCTTTATGCGGCTGACACTTTAAGACTCACTTCTTCAGCTCGCGTGGAAGGCGAAATATCTTCCTATAAATTAATAGTTGAAGAAGGTGCTAAATTGCGAGGAAAACTCTCGTGTTTAGAAGCTCCAAGACACTCAGTTGATGAAATTGTTTTGAGTGTTGTTTCTTAATAATATGAATGCATGTTTTATTTTTTAATTCCTTTCTCTGCAAAAGGAGAATGCGGTTGAATTCAGATAATGTTGCAGGCAAAGAATCTATTAAAGAACTTTATAATGAAGCTAAGCAGAGAATTAGATTGATATTGAGTATGTTTGGGCGCTATGAACCTGAAAAAATCAATCCATTACCTGATGATAAATCTTTTGCGGCAATTTCTAATTTAATAAACAGTATTATGAGTTCAGCGCAATTTGAGTCAGAGAATCAATACCGAAATGCTATTGTTGAAATTTCAAATTGGATGAATTGTGCATTTAATAAAGAGTTTTTAATTAAAAATGAAGCACTTTATCCGAATCCTTTGTATGTTGTGAGAAAAGGCGCAGAAATTCTTCATTCATTTTTACATAGAGATTTAAGAAGAAAACAATTTTCTTCTGAAGAAGATGAAATTTATAGAAATTATATAACAATGATTTCAAGTTTGCCTGATCCGCGCAATAAAAAACTCGATCAAGAAGATGTGGATGGTATGATTGATAATCTTTTAAAATCAAGTTAATTTTCAAGCTGCTTATTGATTCTCAACTGTCTCTTCGTTATTGTCCGTTTTTGACTGGTTTTTATTCAATCGCCAAAACGGAAATTTTATGAAAAATATTAAAAATTTTGCATTTTATAGTTGGGCTTTCCTTGTTTTTAATTTTTTTGTTGTTCTAAATGGTGCCTTTGTACGTGCCACGGGTTCAGGAGCGGGTTGTGGTGAGCATTGGCCACTCTGCAATGGCCAGTTTATACCTGATTTTGCAAAGGTTCATACAATTGTTGAATTTTCCCACAGAACATTGAGCGGGCTTGCTGGAATAGGCGCAATCGTTTTGCTTGCTTGGTCTTTTAAAGTAACGCAAAAAGGGAGCCCTATTCGAAAGACAGCGTTATGTGCTTTTTGCTTAATGGTATTCGAAGCCCTATTAGGGGCAGGCCTTGTGCTATTTGGTTTAGTGGCAAATAACTCTTCTGTTTTTAGAGCCTATGTTATGTCTCTGCATTTGATAAGTACTTTTCTATTGCTCGCTTCAATTGCTTTAACAGCTTATTATTCTTCTGGTTTTGGAGTTGCACAGCTCCGTGGACAAAATAAGAAATTATTTTTTATTGCTATTGCAATTTTAGGACTATTTTTTATAGGAGTGAGCGGTGCTATCACTGCTTTAGGGGACACTCTCTTCAAACCCAATTATGTTGGTGAAGGGTTATTTGCAGAAAATGAAGGGACGACTCACTTTTTAAAATCATTACGAATCTATCATCCTATTTTTGCGGTATTAATTTCATTCTATATCATTGTAATTACTTGGAACTTTGCTCATAAAAATTCTACAAAAAGAATTAAAAAATTTGCTTACTTTATTACGTTTATTATTGTAGTTCAAATCTTGTGTGGTTTTATTAATATTGCTTTATTAGCACCTGTGTGGATGCAAATTGTACATTTATTAACGGGTGATATCGTTTGGGTTGCCTGTATCTTATTTTGCAATGAGGTTCTTTCTGAGGAGAAATTTCTTGAAAAAGTGTTCCGATATTCTTAAGATTTTTATTTTGATTTTGGTTATTTCTCTACCTTCCTTTTCGACTGATTCTTATATTCCATCCCTTCCGCACATGGTTGAAGACTTAAATACAACTCAACCACTCATACAATTGACACTCAGTTTTTATATGATTGGTTTTGCTATCTCTATGTTAACATGTGGATCTTTATCTGATCGTTTTGGGAGAAGACCTATTTTATTAATTGGCCTCTCTTTATTTTTAATAGCTTCGTTTGCATGTGTTTTTGCACAAAATGTTTGGTTTTTAATTATTGCTCGCTTCTTTCAAGCGCTTGGAGGCTGCTGCGGAATCGTTTTAGGGCGAACAATTGTTCGAGATTCATTTGAGAAAAAGGATCAAGTCAAAGTATTAACATATATGGCAACAGGTATGGCAATATCACCCGCTATCGCACCAATTATAGGAGGGATTCTTCAAACCTACTTTGGATGGAGATCCTCATTTGTATTATTAATTCTATTATCTGCAATAATATTAGCATTAGTATATTTTAAGATCGAAGAAACAAATAAAAATTTAAATCCAAAAGCAACACATCTCAGAGCATTATTTAAAAACTATAAAGAAATTTTATCAAATAGAACATATCTAGGCTATACTCTAACTATTTCTTTTGCATGGTGTGCGTATTTTTCATTTATATCGTCTTCTTCTTTTATTTTCCAAGATATAATAGGTGTGTCATCAGTTCTTTATGGAATCATATTTGCTATGGTCTCTTTAGGATATGTTTTTGGGACAATAATGGCGAGAAAATTATCAGCAAAATATCATTTAAATTATGTTCTTAGTTTTGCTACTATCATATGCTTTCTAAGTTCTTTAATGTTAATAATTTTTGCATTGTTAAATTATGTTTCAGTATTAGCTATTTTGCCTCCTATAATTGTCTTAATGTTTGGTATAGGTATTATTTTTCCATTGACACAGGTTGGCATGATGGATCTCTTTCCTAAAATGTTAGGAATTGCTTCTGGTTTATTCTTTTTTATTGAAATCATGTTTGGGGTATTTGCTGGATATATTTCAGGATCGTTTAAATCCGACAATCAAATTCCAATGGCGACTGTGATGTTTATATCTTCGACTTTTTTAGTTGTTTTTTATTATCTTTTAATTATGAGAAAAAAAGCCACTTAGTGCGTTAAGCGACCTTTTCTTTTTTTAATAATACAGAATCTTTATTTGGGTTATAGCTGCGAGCTGCATATAAGAAAGATAAGAATAAGCAAGCAAAAATACCGCAAGCAATAGTGACAATAAAAAAACTATTCCAACCAAATTTATCAATTATAATACCAACAGGGCCACCAGCAACAAATGCACCTAAATAGCCTATCCATCCAATAAATCCAGTTGAAGTTGCTGCAGCTTTCTTGTGTGATAGTTCAACTGCTGCAATACCGATTAGCATCTGTGGACCAAAAATAAAGAAGCCAAGTGCACCAACAATAAGAATATCTAAATACAAATTCGATACTGACATCTGCCAGAAAATAGAAATTAATATAGTAACGAAAACTGTGTATAGGAAATTAACTGGTCCTCTTCCGCCTTTAAATAATTTATCAGATAACCAACCTGCAGCAAGACTGCCAAAGACTCCACCAATCTCAAAAGCAAAAATAACTTTTCCTGCATCCATAGAGCTCGTATAGCCTTTTTGTTTCATTAAATATGGCATCGTCCAATCATTAATCGCAACTCTTATAATGTAAATAAAGAAGTATGCTCCAGCCAAAATCCAGATATATTTATTTCTCAAAATATACTTCATAAATATTTCTTTTACAGTAATTGTTTTTTCTGCATTTTCTTTTAACTGCGTAGAAAGTAATTCTTCATTTTTATACTTTTCAATTGGAGGCAAGCCTAAAGTAGCAGGTGTATCGCGCAAGCGATTGATAAGCAACAATCCACTGACAATAGCTATTCCTCCAGCAACATACATTGAGGAACGCCATCCCCAATATTCCACACAAAACGCTATGAGTAGAGGTACAAGCGCTCCTCCTAAATTGTGTGATGTATTCCAGGCTCCCCACCAGCGTCCACGCTCAGATTGAGAATACCAATAGGTTAGAAATTTTGCGCAGGGAGGCCAGCCGAATCCTTGAAACCAGCCATTGAGCATCCAGCACATAGCAAAAATCCAAAAAGATGAAGCCGTACCAAATATAATATTTAAAACTCCGGTTAAGATGAGACCAATGGCCATAAAAAATCTTGCATTCGCATTGTCAGAAAGCATACCGCTGATGAATTTACTCAACCCATAGCTAATAGCCATAATACTGCCAATCCAGCCTAAACTTGCTTTGTCCATATTTAAATCCACAGCTAAACTTGGTATGGCAAAAGTAAAAGATTTTCGCGTGACGTAATAGACTGCATAGCCGAAATACATTGAGTAAAAGATTCTTATTCGCCAATGTTTGTAGTCATTGTCTATAGTTCTTGCATCAGTTATTTCAGGTAGAGGTTTAGGTTGCTTTAGCGAAGAAAATAAAGCAGAAAATTTAGCCATAGAAACTCCTACGGGGAAGCTTTTTTAAAACATCATTTATTATTAAAGAGTTATCAAAACATCTGTTAGACAGGTGTTAAAAAAACATCTGGAATTACACTCTTAATGCACTCTTTTGAAAATAACCATAGCTAGACAGGAAAATTTGCTAATAATATACTCACTAGATAATATTTATGTATTAAAATATTATTGTAAATAATTAGAATTATAATTAATATCATAGGTTATTTTTTGTAAATACATTTTAAATATAAAAATAATATAATAAAACTATAAATTTTATTATATAACAAGCTTTCTTGTGCAAGAAAATGTGGGTGTGAATTTCTATAAAAAAAGCCGCGCATAGAAATAGATTCCAATCATTTCTATCCACGGGTAAAAAATTTAACGAAATGCATGAGACATTTGCAGATTGGCTCAGGAAGAACCTATATTAAAGCTCCACGAAATTTTATTAGGCATAAATTTTTATTTTTATTTTCTTTTGATTTTTGCTGCTCAAAATCCTTTAGGAGATCATTTTCATCGATTTCATTCAGCAAAGGATTATCAATATCAAAAAGATCTTCTTGAACTGAAGTGCTAAAATCACTTTGATCTGCCTTTTCATTATTCTCAGTTTCTTGCAGAATATGAGATTCATTTTCAAAAGAAAGATTTGTATGCTTAACTTCTGCTTTAGATAGCTTATATTCGCAAGAGCAAAGAAAATTTAAGCTCACACAACTGGCCAAAATAAATATTAGTTTCACTATGAGTCCTTTATAAGGTTTTTGTATAATATTCTGTAATTAAAGTGAAATTTACGGAAATTAATCCCTAGAATTCATCCATGCGTCAGAGATGCTAGGGAAAACCAAGGAAAAATGCAATAAAATAATGCGAAATAATATTTATTGGTATAACTATATGATATCAATGGATGGTTTTAAGAGACGCGCACACCGACCGTCAAACCTTCACCTGTTGGAAGAATTGTAGCAATAAATTGTGAATTATTAGCAATTCTATGGTTAAATTCACGAATGCTCTTAACTTGTTTTTCTAATTCTAAAGTCTCAAAATGATTGTCGTTAATATGGCCCCAAGCAAAGGTATTGTCTGCTATTATCACCCCGCCAATTTTAATATTTTTTTCAGCCCAAGTGAGATAATCTGGATAAGAAACCTTGTCAGCATCGATGAAAATGGCATCAAATGGAGCTTCTTTCTCAAGCTTTGCAAGAACAGTGATTGCTGAGCCTAGATGTTGTTTTACCAAGTGATCTACTTTTGCATTTTTAAAAGATTGTGCTGCTGCATCATAGTGTTTTTGCTCGATTTCAATTGTGTGTAAAATTCCTTTATTTCTCATACCTCTTGCAATACAAATTCCTGAGTATCCAGCAAGAGTTCCTATTTCTACAATTTTTTCAGCTTTTGCCATGGATATAAGAATTTCTAAGTGTTTCCCATCCATGTCATTGACATGAATTCCCGGAATATCCAATTTTTTTGCTCTTTCACGAATTTCTTTTAAAATATTGTCTTCAGGTTTGAAAGTATTTAAAGCATAAGCCGCAATATTTTTATCATTTTGAGAAAATTCTTTTTGCATATGTCCCTCATTTATTAAAATCAGAATTCTTCATTAAGAACAAAATGTGTAGAGCAATTATTCATATATCATAAAAGATTGAATATGGCAATTTACCAATAATCAGCTTGAATTGTGATATCACCTTTGACTCTACATAGGCAGGCTAATCTTTCGTCAGGTGATTTTTGATTTTTTGTAAGGGTTTCTTTTTCAAAATCATTTTTTTCTGAGATAGAAGAGGGATATTTTTCTGTTACTTTAAGATGACAAGCTCCACAAACACCAACGCCAGAGCAAGCTGAGCCTATAGGCAATCCCCTTTTCCTGATAAATACCCATAAATTTGAGCCTCCACGCATTTGAAACTCATCTATTTTTTTCCCAGTTCTATTTAAGACTGTTACTGTAATTAATTTTGCAAGAATTTCTTTGCTTGGGACTTTTTCCATTCACTTCTCATTCATATCAAAATTGAGCAGGTCTTTTTTCAATAAACGCACTGATCCCTTCGATCGACTCAGTTTGGTTTAATAAGTTACCAAAATGATGCGATTCTATATCACAAGCCTCTTGAAAATTACAGTTTTCACCAGAGCGTATAACGTGTTTTGCAGCTTTTACAGCTAAAGGTGAATTTTTAATTATTTTATCAGCGATTTGTTCAGTAAAAGCATGAAGATCTTCATGCTTTACAACATGATTGATTAAACCAAAAGTATATGCTTCTGAGGCTGAATATCTTTCTGCAGTTGCAATCCATTCAATGGCCCTTGCTGTTCCTATTCGTTTTCTTAGTCGTTGCGTTCCAGAAAACCCTGGAATAAGTCCAAGAGTCACTTCAGGCAAAGAAAATCGTGCATTCTCTGAAGCAATTATAAAATCGCATGCAAGAGCAAGTTCAAGTCCCCCTCCTAGGGCATAACCTTGTACCCTTGCAATAGTAATTTGGGGGAGTTGTTCGAGTGAATTAAATATTTCTGCTCCCCACTTGGAGAAGTTTTCTCCTTCTCTATTTTTATTATGCAATTCTTGTAACTCTTTTATATCTGCGCCAGCAACAAAAGATTTGTCACCAGATCCACTTACAATCAAGACATGAACTGATTTATTATTTTTTAAAATTTCGCAATATTTCTTTATTTCAGCTAATACATTTTTATTTAATGCATTTAATGCTTTGGGACGATTGATTTCTAAATATGCCTTTTTATCTTTTATTTCAAATTGAATAATATTTTCTGACATATAATTCTCCAAAATAATATAGACTACAGTCTTAGAAAACTTTGGTCTATATTATTTTATATTTTAAAGATCTGCTATTTGAATTTTTAATTTTTTGCAGCAAGTTCTTTTTTGATAATTTGGTCGAATTCAATTTTAGGCTGTGCTCCCATGAGTTGAGTTCCGTTGATATAAAACGCAGGTGTTGCGTTGATACCAAGTTTCTGTCCATATTCAATTTCACTTACAATTTTTTCTTTAACTGAAGAATCATTTTTGCATTTATTGAATTCATTTAAATTTAGACCAATATTTTGTGCAATTTTATTGTACAATGCTGGCCCAAGTTTTGTGTTGTTTGCGAATAAAGCTTCATGCATTTGCCAATACTTATTTTGTTGGTAAGCGCATTCTGCTGCAATGGCTGAATTCATTGCTTCAGGGTGAATTTGTGTAATTGGAAAATTTTTAAAGACAAAGCGTACTTTGCCTTTATACTCTTTTAATATTTCTTCTACAACTTTATTGGCATTTGCACAGAAAGGACATTGAAAATCGGCAAATTCAACGATTGTAATAGGCGCATCGTTTGCACCCCTACTTGGTGAGTTTCCGACATCAATTTTTACTTTGGGCTGAAATGGTTTTGGCATTCCTGTGACTTCAATTATCCCTTTTGCGCTCGCATCGGCTATAAAGTTTTTAAAATATGTATTTCTTTTTTCTTCACTTAAATAATTACGGACCATAGCAGCTTGTTCGTTAAAAGGTTTTCCTTTTAAGCGGGGGTGGTCAGCATTTTGTGTTATAAAAGATTTGATTTCTTCTGGGGATACAGTTTGAATTTCTTCGAGAAACATCTGTTGTGCAGTGGATAAACTTGCGATATTTTTTTTCTTCATATAGTCTTTAATGACATTATCAAAATATCTTTTTGCTAATAATTCTTCAACTATAGTATACACTTTACTCTCTGCGTCAAATAGACTTTGACGCTCTTGAGAAGATAATTCTGAACGTTTTAAGATTGTATTGCTATATGTTCCTAAGGAGTCAGCAGAAAAGTTTTGTGAAAAATCTAAGCTTTTTGGTATGCTCACAGCACTTGGAGTCGTTGAGTTTGAATTGGAAAATCTTTTGTAGTCGTGAAAAAAAAGAGGAATTGAGCCTGCTATAGCCGCTATAATAAAGACTCCACCAATGATAAATTTTCCTGATGACATGAAAACTCCTTATGAATACATACGAATTGAACTGGTTCCTTCTGTTGCTCTTAAGAAGGGCAGTTCAAGGTCTCTATTTATTTTGCACGCTTTTGATATTTTCAGCAAGTTCTTTAGCGTAACGTGATTCTTCAGTCGTCCCATCAATATTTGGCAGTGTTTCAGCTTTTTTAAAAAGTTCCAAGGCCATATTTTTGTCGCCTGTTTTTTCTTTAAGGATCCCAAGATACATTGTATTTAAGCGAAATTTTGGACTTGTTTTTATTGCTTTATTAAAATATTCTTCTGCAATTTTTTTATCACCAAAAGAAATAATGCCACCAGGTAATTCTTGATAATATCGGCCAAGAATTCTATATGGCCCCGCCCAGTGGTAGTTAGGATCAATATTTGCAGCTTCAATTAATGCATCTCTTCCTGGTTTTGCATTGCTTAATGCAGTAAAAATTCCTTTTTCAAGTCCGAAAGATCCAAGATCGATTGCATACCAATAATGTCCTTCTACACGCTTTGGATTTATTTTTCTTGCAATTTCCCCAGCTTCATAGCCAAATTTAAATATTTTAATTTTGTCATCGCTCGTAAAATTTTCACGAAGTATAAAATTTCCACCGTAATATGCTAATCTAGCAATTCTCCAAGCTATTTCAAAATCATTTGGTACTTTATGTCTTGCTTTAAGAAGAACTGCTATTTCTTTTTCTGTGGATTCACCATGTCGTTTTTCCCACAAGAGATCGAGATGCTGAATTGAATATGTAAATTTAATTTGATCGGTTTTTTGATTTGTGTCTAAATCATTTGCAAAAGAGCTCAAAGGAAATGCACTTGAAAATAAGACAGCTGTAGATAATATAATATTTTTTATATTTGAATTATATAAAGGAAAAAACATTTGTACCCCTATCGACAATTTGAGAAATTAATTCAATTTCGATAGGGTATATTTTTTTTCAAAGGCTGTAAATAATTTAATTTACTAAAAATTAATTAAACACAGTGTTTAAGGTCATCAATTTTATTTAGCTTTTCCCAAGGAAAATGATTCCTACCAAAATGACCGTAGGACGCGGTTTCATGATATGTGAAATTATTATTTTGTGGATTTAACAGATCAAAAGTTTTTACGATACCTGAAGGAGTCATATCAAATACTTTTCTCACAGCATTTTCAATTTTTGCTCTTTCAACTTTTTCTGTCCCATAGGTATTTACATTCACGCTCACAGGTTGAGCTACGCCGATTGCATAAGCAATTTGTACGAGAGCTCTTTCTGCTAAGCCCGCAGCGACGATATTTTTAGCGATATAGCGGCCCATATAAGCTGCAGAACGATCCACTTTAGAGGGATCTTTTCCTGAAAATGCTCCACCACCATGTGCACCATGACCACCATAAGTATCAACAATAATTTTACGTCCTGTTAATCCGCAATCTCCCTGTGGGCCACCAATTACAAATTTTCCAGTAGGATTTATATGGTATTTTGTATTTGAGTCTAGCAGATTTGAAGGAATAGTTTTTTTAATAATATTTTCAATTACAAAATTTCTTATAGTTTCTTGGGAAACACCATCTGCGTGCATTGTGCTTACAACGACAGTGTCAATTCTCTTCATTTTTCCATTGTGATATTCAACAGTCACTTGAGATTTTGCGTCTGGGCGTAGCCAATTGACACTGCCTTCTTTTCTTGCCTTCGAAAGATTGCGCAAAACTGAGTGAGCATATTGGAGAGTCGCAGGCATGTATTCAGGAGTTTCATTTGTAGCATATCCAAACATCATACCTTGATCGCCGGCACCTTGTTCTTTATGTAACCCTTCGCCTTCATTTACGCCCTGGGCAATGTCAGGAGATTGTTGATCGATAGAAACAATCACACCACAGCTTCTATATTCAAAACCATTATTAGGGTCGTCATAGCCGATTTTCTTAATAACATTACGTGCTATATCAGAATAACTTTGCATTTTACGTGAGAGTTTTTTCTCGTTACTGTGGACAGTTTCCGTATTTAATGTGATCTCACCTGCAATAACGACGAGTCCTGTTTTGCACAAGGCTTCACATGCGACTCGAGCTTTAGGGTCGAAGGTCAATAATTCATCAAGAATCCCGTCAGATATTTGATCGGCAACTTTATCTGGATGTCCTTCGCTGACACTTTCAGAAGTAAAATATGTAATTTCTGGTGAAGAAGAAGAGGTCAAGAAAAGCGAGCGTTGAAACATATTATGATTTCCTTTCATATCAACCGCTGCGAACAAGGTTACCTTTATTTATTCTACAAAAGGTAACAAAAAAAATTAATTCGGGCAATTTATAAGCCGGATTCTGTTTCTACTACAATTTCTCTTGATGCTACGTTGCCGTAACATTCTTTGCAGTCAACCCGAGTGTGATAGCGAGCCGAGCAGGCTCTCCACCCCTATTTGACTTTGCTTCGAGTGGGGTTTGCCAGACCGATTGTCACCAACCGCATCCGTGAGCTCTTACCTCACGTTTTCACCATTGCCGGCCTTGCGGCTTAGGCTGTTTGTTTTCTGTTGCACTTTCCGTCGAGTTACCCCGCCTGGCCGTTAGCCAGCACTCTGCTCTTTGAAGTCCGGACTTTCCTCGCTCCTGTTTGGCAGGTCGCGCTGTAGTTCAATTACCCGAGTTGAGATTCATATAATCTCTCCCACTTCAAAGCAAGACAGTTTCAAAATATTTTCTTAAAATGGAGAAGATTTGCGTAAATGATTTGAATATTAGGAGAATACATCGAGTCGGAAGCATTTTTTGTCAATTGATTTGTTTAATTAATGATTATTTAATTGGGCTCTGAACAGAATAATATAGTTATTTTTGAATAATCTTACAAAATATTTTATCAAAAAAAGAATATTCTAAAACTTAAAGCCAATTGTGTGCTACAAATTTAAATATTCTTTCTACTTCTTTTATAGTTTTTTAAAATCATTAATATCTTTGCTTCAAAATCAAATATTCTTTATTAATCGTTTCCAGCCAATAATATTAACGTCATCATTTTTAAAATACTTTTCTTTTGTTTCATAGCTTAAGTCTGTTATATAATACGTATTGTTTTCATGATTTAGTATTACTCTACGTGAATAGAGATTTGTGTTTTCCCATTTTTTGTTTTGATAATTTTCTTCGGCTATGTCTACAAATAAATTCTCAAGGTCTACGTTGACTATGATAGCAACATGTCCATAGTGGAGCTCGGAACTCTTTCCATAGATTAATATATCACCTTCAGCTGGGGGAGTTGAATTGCCGTTGACAAAGTTATCAAAGTATAAATTTTTATTATTCAATAAATCCTTAGTTTCATTTTGATTCCATATTTCAAAGGCTGAGTCCACAGAATGAATAACAATATTTTGGTTTTGTAGAACCCATCTTCTAGCATACTCAACACACTGCCACGGTATGCCAATCCAAACATCACTAGAAAGGCCAGTATCTTTAGCTAAAAAAGTAATACCTTCCGTAGCATTTTTATATATGCAAGATGAATTACAGTTTGAATAGGCTTTAACTTCTCTACTGCTACCTATGAAATCCCCAAATGGGACAACACAATCGACAGTGCAGTTAGGGGATGTCGCTTCGAAGCGAGGTACTTCAAATGAATGAGAAAAAGCCTTAAATTGAGTGGAAATAAAAACGAATAATGTAACAATATGCAATAATTTCATGGGTTCCTCCAACAAAAAATGACCATAAATAAAAAAAAATGACTTGTAAATATTTTTTTAATAAAATAAATTCCAAAGCTTTATCATGGATTTGTTCAAAGTATAGATAGACCATTGCAAGGGTAGGTCTTGGAGTAAGACTCTGGTCTATTAGAAGTGCGAGCTAATGGACTGTAGTTACATAATTGCTCCAATAAATATATAGCATGTATGAGCCCTTACAGAAATTCATAGTCCGATTCTAACAAAAAATAACAGATAGTAAGTCTTTTATAGCTATGATTACTTTTTATTCACAAGCAGGATGAAATCAAAATTTTATTTGCGATGTAAAAAACAGAATCTTTTGGTATTATTTTAATGTTTAACTTTTGGCACTTATTCAAAATTTCTGGCTGACTATAAGAATTCGTAATAAGAATTGAGTTATGAGAAATATTATATTCCTCAATTATTTCTATTCCTGTTTTTACAGATTTTTTAATGGCATAATCAATAAAAAATATAATATTATTTCGTGAGTAATAAAAATTATAAAAATCAATAAATTCAATAATATCTCTTATGAAAATTATTTTTTTAGGCTGAGAGGTTTTTAATTGGAAGTTTATGCTTTTTCTAAAATTACTATTATAAATTAAATCATCATTAAAAATACAAATAATAGTTTCTTTTTCGATTTTCATTTTTCCAGGGTACCAAAAAGGTGGAGGGCATGTTGCAAATTTAATAACAACTTTAGTGCCTTTTTTGGGTTTAGAAGTCATGCCAAAATCTGCTCCCCAATTTCTTAAAATATCTATTGAACTTGCAAGGCCTATGCCATGCCCATTACTTTTTGTAGTGAATCCTCCTAGCTGAGCCTTTTTTAATATGAGCTCATCCATTCCACAGCCATTATCAATGATAGTTAATATTAATTTACCTAATTCAAAAGAAAGAGATATATTAATAATTCCTTCCCTTTCAATCGCTTCAACTGCATTGTTTATTAAATTTGATAATATAGATTGAAATTGAGTGATGTTTACTTCTGTAAATAATAAATAAGTTTCTTTTTCTAAGGATAAATTAAAACAGATATTGTAATTAAAATATTGTTGTTTTTTTTCAGAAATAATTTGATCTATATGAATAGGAAGGATTTCTTTTGAATTTGGCAATTTCTCTAAATATAAATTTTCTTTGAATTTATTTAGTAGATTACTGGCGATATTATCTATTCTCTCAATTGAGTTTTGTACTAATAGCAGATCATTTTCAGGAATTGTTGTAATTCTTTTTAGAATTATCTTTAAAACTGTTAATGGTGAACAAATATCATGAGCTACTTGAGTAGATATTTTTGTAAGAGTTTCATTTTGGGCTTGTTTAATAAGAATTTTTTGTGTTTCCTTCAATCTTTCTGCTGTCGTACAAAGTAATTCTATAAATTTCTCTAATTCAAAAGATGTATCTATTTTTGGCCTATTAAATTTAATATCATTACTGCTCTTTAAATATTCTTCTACTCTGTCTATAATTTGAACTTCTAATTTTTTAATTGGCATTATTATATTTCTATACAATGAAGCTCTTAAAACATAATATGAAATAGCGCATAATAAAAATAATGGAAGAAAAGAAAACAATAAAATATTTACCAATATTTTGTTTATAGGATTATTGAATTGTCTATATAGAGAAAGAAATTTTTTTTCTTTTAAATATGGTAATTCAACCGAAGTACATAATTGTACTGATTTAAAAAAATAAATGGATTTATTTTTACAACTATCTATGCCACTAGATAATATAATATCGTCTAAATTATATGCTGCTCTTAAATAATTTTTTATTAAATTAAACTCACCTTTGTTTTCAAGTAATATTTCACCAATTAGTGATTTTGTAATTAAAGGTAAAATTGCTTCTAATCGTGCATACTCAATCTTAATTTCTTCATTCACTTCTCTAAAAATAATTGATATAGATAATAATACTAATGTTAAAAATGAAATAACCCAAATCCAAAGGAGAGGAGATAAGGTTTTTTTTTCAAAAGAATAGCTAATTTTTCTTTTTTTCATTATAAGAGTATCCAAACAATAATTGTGTATTCTCAAGAAAATAAACATTAGCATTGGAAGACAAGATAAAACTATTTTTTGGTAAACTTTTCATATGTTCTATAAAAATTGATCTACTCTTCGGTTTTTTCTCGCACAATAAATTGGCTTGCATTCTTAAAAAATGAATGATACCAAAATAAGTATCAGAGATTTTTAAAGATTCATCTTTCCAATTCAAGACAAAATTTTTAAGTTTAAATTTTTCAATTTTTTCGGTGTAAAGATCGCCATTTCTCAATGTTATTCCTTGCTGATTTTTTCCAATTGAAAATTTAGTTAAATAGCCAAATTCATCGTCACCCCATCCGTCACTGCCAACAAATTTGATATGTGAATAATCATTATTAAGATATGATATTATATATCCTGATTGCTTTGAGAAGTTTGGCAGTAATAAAAAATCAACTTCAATCGTCTTTAACTTGTCAACTAATTCAGTTAAATCTGGTGTATTCCCTGTAACTTTTATATCAAATAATTTTTTATATTTACTTTTACTATGAGAATGGAAGTAATCTGAAAATTGTTGACAAACTTTACAATTTAAGTCTACAACAGCTCCATAATTCATACCATATTTTGATTTTTCTACAATTTTAGTAGTTAAATAAGCCATTTGATCAATTGGTAATGACATAGTAAATACAGGTGGGGGTAATTCAGAAACCTCTTTTGAAGAAGCTAATACTGATACGATTGGTGTATTATTTAGTATTTTTTGGACTAGAATGAATTCATTGCTGTGATCCGGTCCAATCACGGCCCAAGAATCATAAGAAAGTTTATTTGCAGCTTTAATAACATCTATTTGATCATTCGTTTGATATGATTCAAAATTAAAAACATATTTATAACCGCATTTTGCTAATTGCTCTTCTGTATCTGATTTAGCGTAATCAAGTGCAGATAAATAACCGAATTTAAATCGTTCAGAAAACGTATTATTTAAAGGATTTAATGCTGCAATAGCACCAATTTTTACTTCAATTAACTCTTTTTCTTTGCAATAAGTATTTGATGTAGCGAAGAGGGTTATTATTGTCAATAAAAATATAAATTTCAATTTGCAACTCTTTCCCATTGTAAAATAGCTTCTCCAAAATCACCTTTTCCAATTAAAGTAAGAATATTTCCATCTATTAAATAATCTCTCTCCATTATTTTTCCAATTCTTTCGAATAAACTTGCATTGGTGACAGTGTGTATAATTTTGTTTTCAGTCATTTTATATTTACCTGAATAACTTAAAATTGAATCCATATATTCATCATTATTTTTAAAATCAGAATTAATATTAACACTTACATATCCATCTGATGTATATATAAGTGTGCCATGAGAGTTTGATCGCCAATCTCTAATACCGTCGTTATTTTTTATTTGAAATTTTTTAAGAATCCAGGTTCCAACTATATTTTTTTCCATTTTTACCCTCATTTCATACCTCACTGCACCTTGCATTTAAATTCTATTAAATGCCATTTTTATATATATTATTTAGTTGCATGAAAGCAAGAGATATTTTCACAGAATTTTTTCCAAATAACAAATTATTTTGGATCTATTTAAAGATATTGTAATCATTAATGATAAATATATTTATTATTTAATTATAATAAATATGATATAACATGTCAATGTTATAAATATATAGATAATAAGATGTAATTTAATAAGTAAAAAATATTCATGAAGAAAATGATGTGCAAACATTTAATTAAGCTGAACTGTAAGATGGTTTAGTTGTTTTGCACATTTTAAATATTTGGGGAGAAAGTCAATTTATTCAGATGAAATAAAAGTGCTAAAAATATAATATATATAAAGTGTTGTGAAATATTTTAAAGTGAATAAACAATCAGATAAAAAAAATTAT
This sequence comes from Fluviispira vulneris, assembly GCF_014281055.1. Classification (NCBI taxonomy): domain Bacteria; kingdom Pseudomonadati; phylum Bdellovibrionota; class Oligoflexia; order Silvanigrellales; family Silvanigrellaceae; genus Fluviispira; species Fluviispira vulneris. Next base: position 369,318 of record NZ_JACRSE010000003.1, read on the forward strand.
TGGCAAGTTGGATTTTTATAGTTTCTATATTTATTTGGGTTGTCAATAATTAAAAAATCATCTTGTTCTTCTCTAATATTAAAATCTTGTTCACATACATTGAGATATTTTTCTCTTATATTTGTAAACATATTTGGTGAAGCGTATCCTCTGAAACTTACTAATTTCTTTAACCCAAAATATGAAGAATTATTCGGCATTTTCACTTTGGAATAGGTTGGTTGAAGATCGTAGTAATACGGTGCAATTTTTTTCTCAAAGATTTCATTTATAAATGCAATTAAAGAATGATTTTGAAGAATATTAACTTGATTAGATTGATAGAAATATACTCTATTTTCTACATGTCGTCCTGAAAATGCATTAACTGGATCGGAATATCTTACAAAATTTATTACGTTGTCAAATTGATACTTCTTAAATATATTAAATAAATTGAATAAAGATCCCGAATTAAAGTGAGTAGATGGTGATGAAAATACACGTGCAGGAAGTCCTTTGTTAGCAGCAACTATAGATGCATAAAAACCACCGAGTGAATGTCCAGTTAAAACAAATTTATATTCTTTATAATTCGGGTAAATATTTTTTACGAGTTTAACTGTGTCTTTATGAGTTTGCAATGCTTCTTTGATAGCTTGTTTAAATTTTTGAAATTGAAATACATTTGAACCCATTAGTTGGGCGTCTATTTTTATATCAATTTGATTACTTGTTCCTTTATATCCTAAGATTATCACTTTATCAATGTGATTAATAAATGCAACTGAGTGGATATTTGCTTTTTTTGTTTTAAAAACTGAATAAGGAATTATTTTATAACCAGTTTTATTGTAAATATAATCTAAATCATAAGGATTAAACTCTTTATCGGCTTCTTTTTGGCCTGATTCAGTGCGATAAGCGAAGTGTGAAACGTAGATAAGAGCAAGTAAAAAGCGATAATCTAATACATCTTTATAGTTTAATTTGCTCATATCTGTTCTGTATACAATTGAATTATCTTCAGCATCAATTATGGATTGTTGCCATGATAGACTTCTGTTTTTAATAGATACGCTTATTTGATTTGGGTCAGTATTGCGAAATACTCTACTACAAACTTTCTTTAAATCACTTATAGTCTCATCTGATTTAAATAGATTTGGCTTTATCCATTTTCCTGAAACAGTTTTATAGTTCCCATCGTTAAAGAGTACCCAGCTGGTTGAGACATCCACCCAATCAATTTTACTACAGAATAAATAATTTTCATTAGCAATTGCTTTTTTGCTAAAAGAGTAAAAAGAAATAATAAGTATGGAATAAAATAGTATTTTCATTAGCGCACTTTATGCAGTTTAAGTATAATTTAATATAAAAGAGTTCTGATAGCAATGTCATAATTTTAACATGTGGGAATCAGGTATATTAAAGCTTAATTTTGTATTCACCAATAAATTTGTTTAAGATGCTGAATTTTCAATTAAATATTAATTGCAAAAGTAAAAATTGTAAAAATGAGATCTTTTATTTGGTGAAGCTCGTTTAGCAAGGTTTATCCTTAAAATGAAAATATTTTGCAAAACTAAAGATTGACTCATATGTATATTTTTGTAAATATATAAGAAATAACGGAGGGGTTTTATCTTAAGTTATTTAATTCAATTATTTTTTTGGTTTTATTTATTGAATTTATCTAAATATTAATTTCTCTTTTAACATTCTTTAAAAGAGAAATATTTCTTAAATTTACCGAAATATTTTTATTCATAAGAGTTTTTTATGTATTTATTACCAAAGCTTTGTTTAATATTTTTGATCACCCTTTTTTCAAAAGAATGCTTCTCATTAAAAGAAGTTAGAATACATGCTATTTATCCATTTTTTTTAAACCATTCAACTGTTGATCATGTTTACTACCCACCAAGTTTGCGTTTGCAAATCTTTGCTGGTATCCCGATGGCACTAATGTACTACCAAGATAAAGCGGAAAAATGTGGATATTACTTTAGCTATAAGACAAGTGGATTTAATATGTATGACCATGAAGATTTAGTGCAATGTGTAGCAAAAATCAATTATGATTCCCCTTGGGTTGTCTTTGGTCCAGAAAAGAATACAGCTTATTCTCTAGTAAATTCAAGACTAAATTCTGAAATACCACACGTAAGTTCTTTTTCATTGCTGAAAAGTAATGGTAATAATTTTACTCTTTCACCAGATGCAGACATCGAAATTGAAGCACTATTCACAGCGGCAAAACAAAAAGGTTATAAGAAAAACTTTGTAATTATTTATGATAATTTATGTGGGATGTGTAAGGAATATCAAGAATCTATTTTGAAAAAAGCAAAATCAATGGGATTTCATTTATTAGAAAGTTTTCCATATAGGTTCAATAGTATAGATAAATTAAACACTCTTATTGCAGCAAAAAAACCAGACTTTGTATTTTTAAACGTAAAAGCAGCAGACTCAGGTTCATTTATGTCAAAATCAAAAGCATTAAATACTTTTTTTCTTGGAACAAAAATTTGGGGAGACGATGTCGGTAGCAGTCCTGCATTAAATTTTAATTTAAAAAGTATGAATGGCTTAACAGTTCGTCCTTTGCCACCTGGAGGTTACAACACAATAAAATTGCGGGTAATAGATAATAATTTCCAAACAAAGCGGATGATCGATAATCCTTATTATATGAAATTTTTTATAGAGTCTGTTACTAATACATTGTGTAAATATAAGCCAAAAAATAAGAGTGAATTTTATCAAATATTAAAGGAAAAACAAATTTTTAAGAATAAGAAATATGAGTTTGCTGTTTATAATTTGAATGAAGGCGATCTTGTATTTGAAAGAAGTTTTTGGGTACATGTTAATGAGAAGAAGTAAAGAACTTAAGATAAAAAAGAAAAAAGATTTATTAAATACGGTCTTATATACAATATTAAAAAAGTCAATTGTTTTTCCATCTGTCATTATAGCCTTGATGGCTTTAATCTTTATTTTTATAATATATGCATATAATAATAATAAGCAGATAAGATCTAATCTGTTAAGAATTAGTACGCTTTCAAAATTCTATGAAAATTCAATTATTATTTCTTATAATAAAAGCGAGTTTTATTATAAGAAAGAAGGCTATACAATCGAAGATGTTAATAAAATATCAGTTAAAGTCTATGCAGATAATATAGCTGATATTGCTAAAATAAATGATTGTATAGATCCGGATATTTTTAATATTTATGTTAGTAATTCATATATTTGTTATATAAAAAAGGTTAGTTTTTCTAGAAATATTTTTTATTATATAATAAAAGAAAAGTATGATAGTAGATATGTAATTTATTTACAGATTGTTTCTGTTTTCTTTTTTTTCATACTGCTTTCTATTTTATTGAGTCTATATTTGGTTTCTAAAAATAAAAAATTACAGAAAATAAATATTGATTCAAAACGCTTTAACGTTTGTCTTTCTCTTATAAATAAGGGTGATTATAAAAGAGCAAATGAAATAATAAATAAAATTTCAATTTATGAGTTATATAATGCAATCTTGAAGATATCAATTTTTAATCAAAAGAAGCGGATGATAACAAATGAAGTAGAAAAAAAATCTGTTGTTATACATGATCTTTCTAAGTTTATAAATTGTATACCTTTAGATTTAACAAGGGATAATTTCGATTATGACTTAATGAAAAGCTTTATTATGAATATGAGGAATCTTTTAAGACAAAATTATGATACTATAAGTAAATTCGATATTCGTAAGTGTATCATCGAAGGGGCTTCGGTATTAATTGCAAATAAAATAGAAATTGATTTATCAAAAATAAAAAGTCATATTTTTGTTGGTAATGAAAACGCAATGAGTCAGGTTTTTATTAATATTTTTTCTAACATTATAGAACACTCATATGTTGCTCTTGCTCAGGTTTTTATAAGAACTAATTTACAAACGATAGGGAATAATATATTTTATGTGTTTGTAGTTAGGAATACCGGTTCATTTGTAGATATAAATGCAAAGGATTCAATATTTTCTAAAAATTATACTTCGCATGAAATTAAAAACAAAAAATTTGGAACGGGTCTTTATTTTTGTAAAAATGTTATTGAAAGTTACGGAGGGAAAGTTAGTTATAAATCTAAAGAAAATAATAATTTGAATGAATCTTTTTTTCAATTAAAAATTGAGATTCCTGCATTTAGTAATTTAGTGAATGTGCCATCTATAAATATTAGTCAACAAAATAAAACACAAGATGAAATGAGTAAATATCAATGTATAGAAAACCTTGTTATTTCAGTTCTTGAGGATGATAAGTTTTTATTAATGAAATGGAAAGAGATACTGGGCGATAATAATGTTTATTATTATGAAGACCCTCAAGATTTTACTTTAGATTATAAAGATAAGATAGGTGTTTCTAAGACTAATTTAATAATAACTGACTATTATTTTAATAATAATCCGGTAGATAAATTATTGGACTTTGATTTTTTAAAAGTAGTTATGGGGTTTCGGGGGAAAATATTTTTACATACTTGTATTAAAAACTATACAGACCATAATAATATATTTGATTATATTTTTGAATCAAAGGATATCTTTTATAATAAAGAGAAGTTATTTTTTATTTTTAATAATTTCAATGAATCTGATTAGCTCTTTTAGATCGCTTTCTTTTTCTAAATTCATCTGCTCATGTATTTTTAAAACAAATTGATATATTATGGACAACCAATCTTCAGATTCTGATATATCAATCAATAGTGCTGTTAAGGTAAATATTTTGGTAGTTTTTTCCTTTGATATTTTGTCATCTTTATTAAGAATATTTTTAATTCGCTTATGAATTAATGCTCTTCTTAAAATTGGCCCACTCTCTAAAAATGTTTTTTTCAAAATATCTATCCATTGATTGTCTTTTTCTTTTGTTTCAGAAGGAATTTCTTCAATTTGGTAAAGGAAATTAAAAATATTTTCATTTGTTAAAGAGGCAAACTTTTTTATATTTATTATGCTTGCGGTTAATGGCGAGTATTTCTTGAGACGGATTTTATTATAATAGCTTCTATCGAGTTTCAGAATATCAGCTACATCTTTGTTACTATATCCGGTGCTATTATGAAACTTTTCTAAATAATGTCCAAGTGTTCTTAAATGTTTAGCTTCTTCTTCTTTCTCATTGATAGTTAGCATAGAACTCTCTCATTATGTCTATTAAATACAAAATCGATGCCATTTAAGGCGGCCTGAAAGGATACAATTTTTATAAAAAATTTTCAAAAAGTGTAGAAAAATATTCCTATTGTTAAAAATGAAAATCAGATAAGTCATTAATATTTTTTATATAAATTGATTTGTATAGGGCGTTTCTATGTAAGATGATGAAATAAATAAATAAAGTAAGGGTTGGAGCGTGATTTGAGGTATTAAAAACCATTGACAGAACTACATGTGGTATATTAATCCCCGCAAGGGTGTATTGCACTCATTCGCAAATATAAAATAATATCCAATATTTTTAGGAGATTTTCTTATTGATAATGATAAGGAATGCAATTGTTGTGTTTTATAAAATAAATTATTTTTATTAAATATTTTATTTTATTTAGAATAATTTAATAAAAATAAAGTATTATTGATATTTTTTCATTTATTTAAATTTGATATGAATAATTTAAGTTATGATATATGAAATTAATTAAGATATATTAATATGAGTATTGTATAACTCTCAATTAAAATATCCTGAAAATAATAATTGTATATAACTTGATTTTATCTATCTCTCGTATTTTTTTGGAAATCTATCAGTTAAGCATGAAATAGACATTAGTTTATGAACGACGGCAAAGAAAGCATTCTCAATATTATGAATAGTTCATTATGTAATATTTTTATGCAAAAAATGGTCTTTACATTTTTAAAAGACTTCTATATTAGATTGGTACAAATTTTGCTTTCAATCAAATGGAATTCTTTGAACTGCAATCAGTTTCAAGATTGTTTCTACATGGATGTTGTTAGGATTTTAAAAAACATAAAAAGTATTCTTGTTATTTTAATGTGTTATAGTTTTTCTGCCCAAATAGTGGAAATTGTTAAATTAAAGTATTTCTCTTGTAAAAGGTGAGGCTTGTGGAAATTAGAAACTTTCAAGAATTTATTATTGCTCTTTGCAACTACTGGGTCGATCATGGCTGTATATTAAGTCAGCCATATGATGCGAATATGGGCGCAGGTACATTTCATCCACATACATTCTTGAAAGGCGTGGGTCCAGAACCATGGCGCTCTGTTTACGTGCAACCTTGCCGCCGACCTGTAGATGGTCGCTATGGAAAAAGTCCATACCGTTTTCAACATTATTATCAATTGCAAGTTCTATTAAAACCCTCACCCTCTAATATTGTCGATATTTTTCTAAAATCCCTGGAATATGTGGGAATAAATTTAAAGAATAATGATATTGGACTGCTCGAAGATGATTGGAAAGGTCCAACTCTGGGTGCTTGGGGACTAGGCTGGGAAGTGCGCGCCAATGGGCAGGAAGTTACACAATTTACATATTTTCAGCAACTCGGTGGTCTTGATATAGACGTTGTATGTGGGGAAATCACATATGGACTCGAGCGTCTTTTTATGTATGCAAAAGGCTATAAAAATGCTCTCGAAATGCCTTTTAATGAGCACTATACATACGGAGATATCTTTTACCAAAATGAGTATGAATTCTCTCACTATAATTTTAAAGAAGCTAATTCCAAAGAGTTATTAGAAAATTTTAATAAATATGAACAGCGTGTTTTTGAGCTCTGTGAGAAAGGACTTGTTTTACCAGCATACGATTATGTGTTACAGGCTTCTCATGCTTTTAATATTCTTGATGCCCGTGGTGCAATTTCAGTTAGTGAAAGACAGCGCTATATCGGTCGAGTGAGAGACTGTGCAAAAAAATGTGCTGTGCAATATCGTGCTGAAAGAGAAAAGCTTGGTTTTCCTATGCTAAATAAGCTCGATACTGATGCAAGAAAACCTTTATTGAATAAAAATGCGATTATAAATATAAAAGAAAGTCAGCCTGAAGACATTTATAATTTAGAGAAAGATTTTACTAATAAGAAAACTTTAAATGTATTATTTGAACTTGGTGTAGAGGAAATGCCACCTGCATTTCAATCTTCTGCGCGTGAAGAATTAGTGCAAAAAATCGCTGATTTTTTTAAGCAAATGACAGCAAAAATATATAAATCTTATCAATCTGAAAAAGACATGCCGAAAAATATTGCGGAGTATGTCTCTATCTTAAAAGATATAAAATATTCTGTGCAAATATCGTCAAGACGTTTAAGTATTTTCTTTGAAAATATTCCTAAATCAGAGCCAAGGCAGACGATAGAATTATGGGGACCAGTTGAAAGGGTAGCAAAAGCTGCTGATGGCAATTTATCCCAAGCTGGAATGGGTTTTTGTAAGAAAAATAACATAGAACCTTCTTTTGTTCAGTTTAGAGAAAAGGCAAACGGTATTTTTCTTTATGCAGAAAAAGAAATGGAAGGTAGCGATTTCCCAACTTTATTAGGGCAAAATTTTAAAGAATGGTGCTATGATCTGAGCGCGCCTTTGAAAATGAAATGGTTACCAAGTGACTTGAGTCCAACCTTTATTCGCCCCGTAAGGTGGGTGTTAGCTCTGGTTGAAAATAAAGTGATTCCACTGGACATGTTTGGTATTAAATCAGGACGTGAAACATATGGTCAAAGGATTTTACATCCTGAACCAATAATTATAAAAGATGTTCTAGATTATAAAAAGTCTCTTGAAAAAGTATTTGTATTAAGTTCTGTTGAGGATCGAGAAGATTTAATTTTAAAACAAGCCAATAAACTCGCTGATAAAGTAAATGGAAAATTATTTTATGATGAAGAGTTATTGCAAAAATGTGTTGGTTTATTTGAAAATCCAGAGATTTTCATTGCAGAGTTCGATAAAAAATATTTGCGTTTACCAAAATGTTTGATATCTGGTGTCTTGCGCGAACATATGAACTATTTTTCAGTAACTTCAAAGGATGGCAGTGAAATACTTCCATATTATATAGGTGTTGCTAATTATAAATGTTCAGATATAAATGCAATGATTGAAGGAACTAAAACAGTTGTTATTGGTAGACTAGAAGATGGTGCTTTTTATTATGACACTGACCTTTCAACACCAATTTATGATTTTAGAAAAAAATTAAGTGATCAGCTTTTTCAGGATGGAATGGGAACTCTTTTTGATAAATCAGAACGTGTAAAACAAATTGCAAAACAAATTTATTTGTTACTAGAAGCAGATTCTGCAGCCGATTTAAAAAATATTGATATTGTCTTGATTGAAAAAGCAGCAGAATTATGCAAGGCTGATTTAAAATCAGGATGTGTACAAGAATTCCCCGATGAAATGCAAGGTATTATGGGGGGAGTTCTTGTTCGAGAACAAAATGTTTTAAATGATAGCCATCGATCATCTCTCGTTGCTCAAGCAATCGAAGAACATTATATGCCTATTGGAGCTCAATCTTCATTGCCAACAAGTAAGTTAGGTTCAATTTTAGCTTTAGCGGATAAACTTGATTCATTATGTATCATGATTAGCCATGGTGCTGAAGTAAAAGGCAACAAGGATCCTTATGGTATGCGCCGCTTAGCACTTGGTATAGCGCGTCTATTAGGTCTTAAAAATGAAGAAAACTGTCTATACATATCTCTTAAACAGGCAGTTGATTTGACTCTCAAAGTCTTAAAAGAAACAAATAGTACATTAGTAGCTGATAGCGTAAGTAAAATTAATAATTTTATTGTTGAAAGAATGAAAGCCACTTTAAAAGAAGATTTCGATGTGCGTTCTTTAGAGGCTCTTTCCCAGCAGCTTATTTCAGAACCTCTTTACAAAGTGAGAAGTTTAGCAGAGGCAATTGCACTTGCGCTTCAGCAAACAGGAAAAGGGTCCTTGCTTGAAGCTCTAAATCCCTATCGCAGGGCAAGAAATTTGACTTTAAACTGGAATGATAAAAATGTAAGCATTTCACTCTTTAAGGAAAAGGAAGAGTCAATTTTATTTGAAAAACTTACCAATCTTGAGTTAACTATAAAAGAACTTCATGCAAAGGCAAAGTTCGAAGAAATGCTCATTGCGCTGGCAAGTTTAACAGAGCCAATGGCCGCTTTTTTCGACAATGTTATGGTAAATGATCCTGATGGTGATTTGAAGAAAAACAGACTATGCCTTTTAATGAGAATTCGCTCTCTTTATGAGGACGTGGCAGATTTTTCTCTCATTCAGGTACAATAATTTATGTCTTTAAAAGACTCATTTCAGATATTTGGAGACAGAGAATCTTTCGATAAAAAGGAAAGATTCTCATTAACAATTGGGAATTTTGATGGCGTTCATTCTGGTCATTTATATTTAATTAATGAATTAAAGAAAAGCTCGCCAGATACAAAAATTGCGCTTTTAACCTTCGATCCTCATCCCGCAAATTTTTTCTCCCATGACAACGCAAAACCTCTATTGACATCTTTAAACGAAAAAATAGCTTTATTATTAAATGCTGGAGTTGATCTTGTCATGGTACAAACATTTTCACAAGAATTTTCTTTATTAAGTGCAGATGATTTTTGTTTGTGGTTAAAGGATCTTTTCCAAATTGATACTATATTAATTGGTCATGATTTTTGTTATGGAAGACAAAGAAAAGGTAATTTTATACATATGAAATGCTTTGCAGAAAATGTAGGATGGACAATTAAACAAGCTTCTGCTTTCAAATTATTTGATGGAAAAACTGTTTCTTCGTCTGCTGTGCGTGAAGCTTTATTACAAGGTGATGCGGAATATGCTGAGAAGCTTTTAGGCCATTCCTATTTTTTGTCAGGCATGGTAGTTAAGGGAGATCAGCGTGGCCGTTTAATTGGTTTTCCAACTGCGAATATTTTACTCGATGACAATCTCGTAGTCCCAAAACATGGGGTATATGCTTGTTACGTTGAAATAGATTCAAATGGGAAATTATTACAAGCTGTAATGAACTGTGGTGTTCGTCCAACTATTGCAAGTGGCTTGAAATTACAAATTGAAGCTCATATTCTTGATTTCTCTGAAGACATTTACACCCGAAAAATTAAATTTCATATTAAGAAATTTTTAAGAGGTGAAATGAAATTTAATGGAATTGAGCAATTGAAAGAGCAAATTGCAAAGGACGTCCAAAAAACAAGATCTTATTTTATGGATGACCGAAATGAGCAAAATATCTAATCCTGACATAAAAAAAAACAAAAATATTATTCCCTATTCTAGTCAAAACCAAATAAAAGAACTGGTACAATTAAAACAAATTCATTTAGATGATCATGATCTTTATCTTAATAGAGAAATTGCTTGGTTGTCTTTTAATGAACGAGTATTAACAGAAGCAGAAAATAAAAATGTTCCTTTATTTGAAAAAATAAAATTTTGTACAATTTTTGCTTCAAACTTAGATGAATTTTTCATGGTCAGATTATCTGGCTTATTAAAACTTGTTGTTAAACCAAACAATATTTATCCGGATGAAGATGAATTTGACGAAACATTAGATGAAGTTGCAATTAAAGTTAGGGGACTGATAAAGCGCGCAGAGCGATGTTTGTATACACAAATTTTTCCAATGCTAGCAAATCACCATATTTCTATTGCAAACTTGGATGAATTGACTCGATCGGAAGAAGAGAAATTAGACGCACATTTTGAAAGCCAAGTTTTTCCAGTTCTCACTCCTCTCGCAATTGATCCCGCGCATCCTTTCCCTTACTTATCGAATTTATCTTTATATTTAGCTGTAACTTTTGAAGGTGTTTCTGAAAATGGAGAACCACTCTTAGCTTTAGTTGAAATTCCTCAAAAAATTCAAAGACTCATTCCTATAACAATAAAAGCGAATAAACATAGATTTTTTCTTGTTGAAGAACTTATAAAAAGTTATATGCCCGCCTTATTTCCTTGGACTAAAGTTATAGGTACCTATTCATTTAGAGTAACAAGAAATCTTGACTATCAACTTCTTGAGGGTGAAGTCAAAGATCTTATGAAATCTATTGAGTATGAGTTGAAAGATAGAGAGCAAAAAACTGTTGTGAGGCTTGAATATGAAAAAAATATGCCTGATTGGTTACGTAATAAACTAGCAGCTGTTTTAGAACTTGATTCTTCTGATCTTTATGAAATTGATGGTATGCTTAATTATCGAGATCTTGCAGCACTTTTAAAACTTGAGCGTGTGGATCCAGAGTTAAAAGATCCTTCATTTAATCCTAGATTAAATATTTCACTCGTCGATGAAAGTCGTGATATATTTGATATTATACGTGAAAAAGATATTTTATTGCATCATCCCTATGATTCATTTGCAAGTGTTCTCGATTTTCTAAGAAGTGCAGCAAAAGATGAAAAAGTATTAGCAATTAAGCAAACACTTTATCGTTCAGGAGGTGACTCTCCAATTATAGAAGCTCTTGTGAATGCTGCGGAAAGAGGAAAGCAAGTTACTGTTGTCGTAGAATTAAAAGCTAGATTTGATGAAGCAAATAATATTGAATGGGCAAAAAGACTTGAGCGAGCGGGCGCACATGTGGTTTTTGGTTTTATTGATTTAAAAACACATGCGAAATGTACATTAGTGGTAAGAAAAGAAAAAAATAATTATCTACAGAAATATGTACATTTATCAACAGGAAATTATAACAGTGCAACAGCAAAGCTTTATACCGATATTGGGCATTTAACTTCAGATGCTGCTTTATGTGATGATGTCGCAAATCTTTTTAATTTTCTCACTGGATTTAATATTTTGAGAGATCAAGAGAAAACCCGCTTTCGCGCTCCCGATTTTGAAAAGATAAAAGTAGCTCCCTTTCGCTTAAGGGAACAAATTATTCAACTCATAGATCACGAAAAGAAATTGCATACACAGGATAATCCTGCCCATATCATTCTAAAAATGAATTCTTTGGTTGATACGAAGCTTTGTCATGCACTTTACAAAGCTAGTCAAAAAGGTGTAAAAATTGATTTGATTATACGAGGTGTTTGTATTTTAAGACCAGGTATTCATGGCATTTCTGATAATATAAAAGTTATTAGTATCATTGATAGATTTTTAGAGCATTCAAGAATATTTTGGTTTAAAAATAATGGAAATCCACTTATTTATTGTGGTAGTGCAGATTTTATGCAGCGGAATATGGATAAGCGTATTGAAATTGTTTGGCCAATTGAGCCTCTAGAATTAAAATTAAAAATTACCGGAATTTTAAATAATTTCTTAAAAGATAATTGTAAAAGCCATTATATGCAAAGTAACGGCACATATATTAAAAGTCAAATTCAAAACGGAGAAGCATCTTTCCGATGTCAAGAAAAATTTATTGAAGAGGCAAGAAGGTATGGGGTAAAATCAATTGCGTATGACCAGGCAATAAAACCGCTTTTCGATAAAAAAGATTTTGAACGTATTCCTGAGCGTTTTATACCATCTTTAGTAGTCGAAGAGCAGAAGAAAAACGTGACTAAGAAAAAGAAGAAAAAGTAATGTTAAATTTGCCTCTCAGAAATATGTTTGAAAAAAAAAGAATTGCAGCAATTGATGTTGGCTCAAATAGCGTTCATATGCTTTTAGTTGAAATGGAATCACCTGAAGAATATAAAATTATTGATTCAGAAAAAGAGCAAGTGCGTTTAGCTGCCTCTATTGACTCTGACGGCAATTTAAATAGTGATGCTCTCAATCGTTTGCTTTCTGTATTAAAAAAAATGAAAGAAATTGCAGATTTTCATGGTGCACAGATACGTGCTGTTGGTACAAGTGCATTGCGAGAAGCTAAAAATGCCAATGACTTTGTTGCTAAAATATATAAGAAAACAGGAATTGATATCGAAATAATATCTGGGCATGAAGAAGCTCGTCTTGTTTACTTAGGTGTACAGCAAGGTCTGCCTATACAGGATAAATCAACTTTAATTGTAGATATTGGTGGTGGCTCGACTGAGATTGTTGTGGGTCAGTGGGGTGAGGAGCGTTTTGCCACATCATTAAAATTAGGTTCCGTTCGTTTAACACAGGGATTTATTCAAAGTGATCCTTTGAGTGATGAAAATTTAAGATCGCTCGAACTTTATATTAATACACGACTTGAGCCTGTTTTGTCTGAGGTTGAGAGGGTTGGTTTTGATTGTGCAGTCGGATCATCAGGAACAATAAAAGCGGTTAAATCTTTGGTTTTGGGTTTAACCAATGCAGAAGTTCCTCCTTCACTTCATGGTTCTATCTTAACAGCAAAAGAAATCTGGATAGCAAAAGAAGCAATTCTTAGGTCGCGCTCATTAAAAGATAGAAAACAATTGCCTGGTTTAGATTCAAAAAGAGCTGATATTATTGTCGCTGGAATATTTGTTCTCAGTGCAATCACTAAAATATTAGGAATTCGTGAGTGGATGATTTCCTTAACCGCAATTCGTGAGGGAATCTTGTACGATACTATGCTGAGAGATGGTGTATGGTTACAAGGCGATACAAGTGATATTCGGTGGCGCTCAGTTCGTTCTTTTGGACAAAAGTTTCATATCGATGAAGCGCATGCCTTTCATATTACATCATTTTCCGTAAGTCTTTTTGATCAATTATATGAAAAACATAATTTATCTAATTCTTGGCGTGAGTATTTACGCTCTGCAGCATATTTGCATGAATGTGGCTTATTTATCGGCCACACTGGGCATCATAAACATACCTTTTATTTTATTCGAAATGCGACCTTGCCTGGTTTTACAACTCGTGAGATGCAAATAATTGCAACAATCGTACGATATCATCGCAAACGCATGCCTCGTGAAAATGATGAAGTATATTGTGACTTTGATAAAGATATTCAAAAGGCTGTGAATATTTGTGCATCCATTTTGCGTCTGGCAGTAAGCTTAGATAGAGGGCGTCAAGGTAAAATTCATGAAATTAAAATCAACGATTTGTTTATGGAGAAAATGAGTCTTTCCCTTTATATGCGAGCTGGTCAGGATATTGAGCTAGAAATGTATGAAGCAGCAATTGAAAAGAAAGCATTTGAAAATGTTTTTTCGAGTTCTCTGGAGATTGTTTTAGAGCATTGAAAGGTAATGGATCTTGAAGCTAAAATATTTTACACAAATATTATTTTTATTTACTTTTTCTACGAATGGATTAGATGTTTTCGCATTTGTTAACGAAGGAAATATAAATCAAAATCCATATCAAAAAGAAAATTTATGTCCAAGAATCGGTGCTCTTTCAGGTCAAATAACCATTCCTGAAGATGAAAATTATTTTAAAAAATATAGCAATAATATTATTATCAGAATAGGTGGTATTCAATACACTGGGGCTGAAAGTTACTCTTTTGAATTTTATCCTGATAACAATGGATGTTTTTCTATTCCAAAAAACTTTGTCCCTTCTGGCAGCTCTTTTAGTTTATATTTTTGGGATCAAAGTGGTCAATTAAATAAAAGAATTCTTCCAGTATATGTGGCTGATGTGCCAAATTATTATAATGTTATTTTAAAAACGCATGCGTATACTGCCGCTTTAGCTGAATTATTCAGTGAAGATAAAAAACAGCATTTTGAAAATACAGGAATGTGCGGATATATTGACGGAGTTAATCCTATACATATATCTGGATCACAAGCATATTTGCAAAATAACTACGGTAAAATATTTACGGCAAAATATTTTACCGCAGATGATTTACCTTCTCGTGAATTGAGTGCTATGACTCAAAGTGGTCATTTTTGTTTCTTTAATGTAAATACTTGTAGCAATGATGAAATGCAATGTAATCTAGAGTCAGATAATTATAAATTAAATATCACTCTACAGAACGGTGAGAAATTTAGCTTTGATTTGTTGTTATCTCCTTTTTCATTTTCAGATGATTTACTTTTTGACTTAAAGACTTCTATTTTTAGACCAGTAAATATTAAGGAATTGAGTGGTGGACAAAGTATATCTTACAAAAATTCCACAAATTTATCTTTAAAGACATCACCTAATTATTCATCAGTCCAAATTTCTAATGAGATGAAAAATCAGTTAGTTTATTTTCCTCTTGGGAATGATCTTTTGACAATTGATTATAAATTGCCTTTTGAAAAAAAAGGGCAATTCTTCATATTGAAAACAAATGCAGAATTATATACAAAAAATCTGCTTTCTTTGCAGGCTGAATATAAACCTGGGCAAATTTATGTAGACAAAACGTCACCTTTATTGTTAAAAATATTTAATCCAAATTTTATAAAAGACAATAAAGAATATCTCAATCCATTGATGACTCAGGATTTAGGGGGCTCATTTTTAGCGCTTAAATTAAATGAAAATTTTTCTGCGAATAATGTATCTGTTTTTTTAAGAGATTTTAAGGGGAATAGCAATTTCGATTTCTTTTCTATAAAAAATAAATTTAATAATGATTTAATGGGTTTTTTCTATAATATCCCGCCTGGGTTTTATCAGTTATTTGTTGTGGATAATATGACGCAACTTATAATTTATACCACTTTAGTTCAGTCAGTACCAAATAAGACTCAAGTTATTATAGATGAAATTAATTTGGAGAAAGTTTTGCAACAATCTGACGAGATAGCTTTTGATCCAAATATGGTTTATATTGTAAATTCAAATTGGAATGACAATGATAATTATTTACAGCATGCTGATGTGAATTTTGATATTTATGGAAATAGTGAAATATTAGAGAGTATTTTTTTAAATTCTTATAATGCTTATTTGAATGGCTCTGATTTTGGCTTTAATAATTTATTTAATCGTGTAAATATTGATGATTTATGTAAAATTAACAATGATAAAGTTGAGCAATTAAATAAAAAATCACCACTTGATTTTTTATTTGCAGATGACAAAGGAGACAGTTAGTCAGAATTTTTCATCTATTCCTTTTTTATTTGTAATTGCATTTCTAGCAAGTTCATCACACATTTCATTGTATTTGTCCCCAGAATGCCCTTTGACCCATTGCCATGAAAGAATGTGTTTCCTTTGGAGCAAACTCAAGGCAAGCCATTCTTCTTGATTTTTTACAGGTTTTCCATTTTTGGTTTTCCACCCATTTTTTTGCCAGTTCTCTAACCAACCTTCGGTAAAAGCATTTTTGACATATTGGCTGTCAGTGATAATAAGGACAGGCATAGGGCGCAATAAACTTTCGAGCCCCTTGATGACTCCCATAAGTTCCATTTTATTGTTTGTTGTTTGAATCTCATAACCAGAAAATCTTCTTTTATGTTCTCCATATAGAAGAACGCAGCCCCAACCGCCTGGTCCAGGATTTCCAGAACAAGCGCCATCTGTGTAAAGTGTTACGTGTGAAGTCATTTATCTGCTCTCTTAAAGCCATTGCTAAAGTTTATGCAAATGCTTTTGAAAATGTTGACATGAAAGAATATTCGAATGCTAGCTGAAACGCCACCGGTTCAAAATAATCACATTGATACCTATCCTATGGTCGATGGGATATCAGCACAACTTGTACCTCTCAGAACAGAGAATATGACGTTTCCTCAAACAGTATTTTCATTTGGTGTTTATAATGAAAATGTACTTTCATCCACTTCAGATGCGTATACGACTTCCGGATATGGATACTCTTTGGGAATGCAACATCATATTAGAGGCATGTGGAGTGGAGGAATTGATATTAGATGGTCTGACTGGCTTGCAAACAATACTTCTCAAGATTCGAATACAAGTCCATTGTCGATTTACTCTAAAATTGAAGGGACACCACGCTTAAATTTTTTGCTAGGAAATGATTTAGGAAATATGTTTCGCCCCTATTTTACTGGTGGAATAGGATATACTATATTTTTTGATGAAAGATCTTTATTTGCAGCTCGTGCAAAAACAGCTTTTGGTCAAATTTCTGCAACATATGGAGTTGGAATTCGTGTTACTTTTCCTAAATCAATTGCCCTTAAATTTTCGTATGAGCGTTGGCGGGGCATCCAGACTGCGGATTATCAAGCACAAATTATCCGATTGGAGTTGGTATTTGGGGATGTCGATAATATTTAAATTTTTATTAATTTTATTATTTTTCCCATGGAAAGCCTATGGACAAAGTGTCATATTTTCTAATCCTGTCGGTGAAAATCTTCCTGAATATAAGCTAATTTCTGTAAATAAATCGATTATGAATTGTGGTGATAGATCCGATTTATATATTTATTCTTCCTTGGATATTAAAGCAATTTTATCGATTGCAAATTTTCTTTCAGATGAAAAAGTTGCTATGACAACTGATTGGAATACATTTTTACCAATGACTTATAATCCCACTTCATCTGGTTTAAATGAGAGAGATATTGGAAATTTTCCAGAAGATATTAGACGTATTCTTTATATTTGCACAACTTGGAATGAAAGTTTTCAATTAAAACTCTTTTCAATTCCTAAAGAGGCTATCGAAAATATCACAAAATCAGTTAAAACAAATAGACCATGGCAGAGTTTAAGTCAGGAAGAAGCATATCAACTTGATCATTTTTCAGAAGCAACACTGTATGATTTTGTTTATATAATTCTTCGTTCTAACGTTTACAAATCTATTAAAGGAGGTTTCGAAAAAAATCCAACTTTATGGTCAACTCCTTTTACTTGGCGAGTTATCAATACGAAAGAAAAAGATATTAATAGCGAATTGGAGAAGAAAGATTAAAAATATATTATTTTCATGGGCTGGTAATATTTTTTCAGCTTTTATAAAAGAAGAATATTTAGAGCATGAATACTTCGATTCATTTCTTTCAAATTTAGTTTTACTAAATGAGTTTGATGAAAATCCTTTTTTTAATATGGCAGACGAATTATTCATTGCTAAACAAATGTATGAAATCTCTTTGGCAGATGCTTACTCACAATCTTTAAATTCTTTTGAAAATTTCTTTAGTCATTGTGTTCATGCAACAAATGAAAAGTATTTTTCAAATTTCTATGCAATATTTGAAGATAAAAAATTAATTTCATTTTTAAATATGAATATTATTATGAATGAAGCGGAAATGGATTATTTATTTGTCTCTAATGACTATAGAAGGCAAGGGTTATCAAATTTGTTATTAAGTATTTTCGAATATTCAAATAAATATATTGGAAATCATCAAGTTAGCAAAATTATTTTAGAAGTTGGAGAAAATAATACACCCGCTTTATCTTTTTATTTAAAGACTGGTTTTATAAAAATTTCAGTTCGCAAAAAGTATTATAAAAATATGGAAAATGCTTTTGTTATGGAAAAGAATCTTTAGAATTATTGTTTTTATATATTGTTAATCCAACCTCTATTATAAAAATAGCGTTCCAAGTATGTATCAAAATATGAATATTTGCTAATATCCAGAAAACGATCTTTATGCATTTTTTTGTGAGGTGAGCCTATGCGATTCATTCTATACGATTTTCATATTATTCGCCCACAATATGAATCAATTCAGGGAGATGCGCTAAATTGGATAGCGCAAGCACATGCTTTTTCTAAGTATAAAGAGAGTTTAGCGCAGGGACGTAGAAAAAATATTGATGAGTATTATGATCTCATTCAAAAAATTGTTCTCAGATTTGCTTGCAAGCCAGAAAAAATTAGTAAACGTGGATCGGATATTTCAGATTTTCTTCATACTAATTGGGATGCAATGGAAATATTTAATCTTAATAAAAGTGCGTCAGGTGTTTTTATGCATCAACGTATGCAGTTTTTTGAATATAAAATTCAAAATATTTTACAAATTTTTTATAAAGATGTTTATCATGCGCCGCAAAATCTAATTCATGTTTCCTGCACCGGCTATGTATCACCATCTGCACCACAAAAACTAGTGGCAGAGCGTGGTTGGGGAAGTTTTTGCCAAGTGACACATGCTTATCATATGGGCTGTTACGCTTCTTTACCTGCAATAAGAATGGGAAAAGGATTTTTGCAAAATGAGAATAGACATCAAGCTATAAATGAAAAAGTTAAGAAAAAAGTTGATATTATTCATAATGAATTGTGTACACTCCATTTTAACCCAGCGGCTCACGACCCTGAACAAATTGTTGTCCAGAGTTTATTTGCGGATGGTCATATAAAATATTCGATATGCGAATCTAATGATTATTCAGCTAACGATACGCAAAATGCATTTGAAATTATTGTTGAGCAAGAGAATTTGTATGCTGAGTCTTTTGACGCAATGACCTGGCGACTTTCAGATTTTGGTTTTCAAATGACCATTTCAAGAAAAGTTCCATCAATAATTGCCGAAAATATTGAAGTATTTCTTAATAATTTATTTGACAAAGCTGGAATGAATTTTAGTGACGAAAAAGAAAAAGTTATTTTTGCTATTCATCCAGGAGGACCAAAAATTATTGAATATATAAGAGATATTTTGAATTTATCGGCACAGCAAATAAAGTACAGTCAATCTATTTTATTTGAATATGGTAATATGTCTTCGGCAACTCTTCCACATATTTGGGAACGAATATCTCAAACAAAAGAAGTCATAGGCATGCTTGTAGTGAGTTTAGCATTTGGGCCAGGACTCACAATGTCTGGCTCAATAATGAGAGTCATATGATAATCGTAGATATTACATTTTTAATTTTTATAATATTTCATTCAATAATTATGCTTATAGATGAGTTTTATTTTCATAGGAAAAGAGGTTTGACTAAATGGGAAAGGATTGGTCATCCATTAGATACTCTGTCAACACTTCTTTGCTTCTTTGTCATCATTTTTCTTCCAATGACAAAAATAAATATGATTATTTTTTTATTTCTGGCTATCATCTCTTGTGCATTGATTACTAAAGACGAATTTGTTCATGCAAAATACTGTAGTAAAATTGAGCATCTATTGCACGCTTTTTTATTTATTTGTCATCCCATAATGTTGATATTTATTTTTGTATTTTGGTCAGCATTCTCTAAATCATATTTTAGTTTTTTATTACATGTGGATTTAATTTTTTTAAAAAACATAATTATATTCCAGTTTGTATCAATTAATTTGTTTTTATTGTACCAAATTTTATATTGGAATATAATATGGAAAGGTCGTAAATATGCTGAAAAAATATCAAATAAACAATGAAATTTATAAGCAAATGGGAGATGAGTGGTACGTAAGTGATAATTATGTGGCTCTTCTGCGAGCTGAAGCAAGGGCACGCAATCCATGGGTTAGTAAAAAAATAAATGAATTGGTAAAAAATGAAAACATTTCTGTATTAGATGTTGGTTGCGGTGGAGGATTGCTTGCAAATGAATTAGCTAATATGAATTATAATGTCACCGGTGTAGATATTCACCCAGAAGTTCTAAATGTAGGAAAAAAATATGACAAGACAGGAACTGTAAAATATCAGTATGCCGATGCTCATGCTCTTCCATTTCCTGATGCTAATTTTGATGTCGTCTGTATATTAGATGTTCTTGAACATGTGGATAATTACATTCAGGTATTAAACGAATGCGTGCGTTGCTTAAAAAAAGGAGGTTATATTTTTTATCATACATTTAATAGAAATATATTTTCTTTTTTATTTGTTATAAAGGGAATGGAAATATTTGTTAAAAACACTCCTAAAAACTTACATGTTCATCACTTGTTTATTAAACCTAAAGAGATTAGAAATATATTAATGGAATTAAACTGCAATTTAAAAGAAATTAAAGGCTTAAACCCTAAAATATTTTCAAAAGAATTTATGAAATTAATATTTAAAGGGGAGATTGATGATAAATTTGAATTTAAGCTAACAAACTCATTAATTTCTGGATATATTGGTTACGCAGAAAAGTTAAATTAACAGAATTGAATCTGCCTCATTCAGTCGTTTGTTCTTCTTTCTTTTAGGGTGCGAGAATGGGGTCTTATTTTATGCAAAATATTTTTTAGCTTCATTTTAGTTTCATTTATAAAACTATAAAAACATGGCACTATTAATAAAGTTAAAATAGCAGATGAGATGAGCCCTCCAACGACAGTTATACCCATATTTGCTCTACTCTCATGCCCTGGTCCTGTGCTTAAAATGAGTGGTATCATACCAGCCACCATTGTTAATGTTGTCATTAAAATAGGTCTAAAACGGACGTATGCTGATTCGAGCAAGCTTTCATTGACTGACATACCTTCTCTGGCTTTTTGTTGAGCAAATTCTATCAATAAAATTGCATTTTTTGTCACGAGTCCCATCAGCATAATAATACCAATAATAGCGTTTATAGACATGGGTTGTCTTGTTATAATTAATGCTAAAAATGATCCTGAAAATGCAAGCGGAACACTGAGCATGATGGAGAATGGCCCCATAAAATTTTCGAACTGTGCGCAAAGCACCATGAAAATAAAAAGAACAGCGAGTAAAAGTGTCGATGAAATTATTTTAATACTTTCATTCAAAAATTCTGTATCACCCCCTAATTTATTTTTAATTTCAAATGGCATAGTTTCTTTCATATAATCATTTATTTGAGAGGTTACTCCCGCTAAGTTTTTTCCAAAATATTTTGCTTTAATTGTAATTTCTTTTTCCCCATTTAAATGGCGAATAACAGATTCAACTTTTACTTTTTCAATTGTTGCAATTGTCGATAGTAGCACAGAGTTGTCATTGCGTGTTGGAATAAAAACGCCAGCTAGGGAATTAAGTGTTTGATTATTATTGTTTGGTAACATAATTTTTATGTCATAAAAGCGGCCATCAGCATAAAAATCTCCTACTTTTTCTCCTGCATATAAATATTTTAATGTACTTGCAATATCTTGAGATGTTATTCCTAAACTCGCGGCTTTAATTCGATTTGGAATAATTTTATATTCATAGGTAGAGTCATCTGCATTGCTAGAAGCATCTTTTACATCTGGAAGGGTATTCATAAATTCAATCAGTTTCTGTGAATACATTTCAAGTGTTTGGGTGTTACTAGAGAGAAGACTGATTTGCAGAGGATAATCTCGTGAGCCGAAACCAACTTTTTCTTCTGGATTTTGAATAAATCGTTTTAAATTTTCAGATATATTTTGTTTGAATTGAGCAGTTGTAAAAGTTCTTTTTTTGGGATCTATTAATGTAATATTGTAATTAATATCACTTGCAACACCAAACTGACCTCCGCCAACTCGCATAAGAACGCTCTCAACTCCAGGATAGGAAAGGATATATTTTTCGATTTCCTGGGCTCTTTTAGTAGAAACTGCTAATGGAGTATCCTTTGCAAGAGTAAATGATATTCTCGTTTTACCATTATCTTCATCAATATTGAGAGTCATCGGTACAAATTTTAACAAAATGACGCTTAAGATTAGTATTACAAGGGCTGCTGAAAGAGTCGATTTCTTATATCTCAATAAAAAACGTAATGTATTCTGATATTTTTTTTGAAATTCAGCAAATTTTTTATCAAATAGTTCAGCATATTTATTTTTTTGAGTGCTTAAATGATTTTCATCTTTCAATATGCGGCTACTCATCATAGGAACTAAGGTAAATGCAACAAAAAGTGAAATTAGCACTGAGGTTGCTACGGTGATACCAAATTCAAAAAAGAATTTTCCAATAATCCCTTCCATAAATGCTACAGGAATAAAAACGGCAACAATTGCTAATGTAACAGCAATCGCAGCTAAACCTATTTCAGCTGTGCCATCATACGCAGCAGTGAAAATGTTTTTACCAAGAGTTCTATGTCTATGAATATTTTCAATAACAACAATTGAGTCGTCTACAAGTATTCCTATTGAAAGAGTTAGTGCTAACATTGTTAAGTTATTTAAAGTAAAGTTTAACGCATTTGCAACTATAAATGTTCCTATAATTGAAGTTGGTATGGAAACAGCACAAATAATAGTATTGCGCCAATCATGAAGAAAGATAAAGACGACGAAGACTGCAAGTATGGCACCAAGTAAGAGGTCAAATTTAACTGATTCAATGGATGATGAAATCCATGTTGAATCGTCAAAAATGACCGAAAGATTGAGATTTTCTCTTTGGGAAATATTAATCTTTTTAATCAGATCACGAATATCGTTAGAAACTTCAACCATATTAGATTGAGGTTTTTTTCCGATATAAATAAAAATAGATTGTTTACCATTGAATTCCCCATAGGATCTTGCCTCGACAACGCTGTCTTTTACTTCTGCAATATCTTCTACACGGAGAATATTATTAGGATTTAATTCTAATGGTATTTTTGCAATGCTATCAATGGATGTTGGTATATTTTGAGTAGACATACCTGTGACACTCGTCGGTGTGCGCAGAAGTCCAGCTGGTAAGGTAACAATTTGGCTGGCAATTTGATTTTTTATCTTAATCGGTGATAATTGCATCGAATTTATGAGAGCGGAATTCAACTCTATATGTACTTCTCTTTCTTGTGAACCTATTACATCAATTTCTCCAACACCTTTTATTTGTTGAATTAAAGGTTTTAATTCAAAAATGGCATAGTTTGAAAGTTCTTTTTTAGATAGCTTTGTTGATGATAAAGTTAATCCCAAAATGCTATCACCATTCATTTCATATTTTTCAACAATTGGAGTATCTGCATCCTTAGGAAAATATATTTGGCTTACTTTATTTCTCACATCTTCAATGGCTCTATCTGGTTTTACTTCGAGATCAAATTCGAGTGAAACACTTGCACCGTTTTGATATGCTGAGCCATTCATATTTTTGAGACCAGTGATACTTCGAAAACTTTTTTCCATAGGTTTTAAAAGGAGTTCCTCAGAAGTAGAGGGATTTGATCCTGAATAGGCAACACTCACGGTTATAAACGGCAATTCAATATTAGGTTTGTCTTCTATCCCTAGTTTAGGATAGGACATAAGGCCAAATATTATGATTAATAGATTCAAAATAGATGAAAAATAAGGTCTTTTGATAGAGACTTTTGAGAGTAGCATTTCAGTTTCTCTTAAAATTAGTTGGATTTAAGTTTGATTTCTAAAAAAGTACCTGGCACAAGCGTACCTGTATAATTTTTTACATCTGCATAAACATCAAAGGTTCTTGTTGATTGATCAATTACTGGGACAATTCTTTTTATAATTGCAGTCCCTTTTTCGCCAGATATTGGATTTATTACATCAAATTTCATTCCAAGTTTTACTTGATTAAAATAGGTAATCGGCATTTGAGTAAATAAACTAAGATTTTTCATTTGTGTAATTTGTAATGCAGGTGTTCCTTCAGAGAGATAATCTCCAACATTTTTTAATACCTTAGAAATAACTCCTGAATACGGTGCGTAGAGTTTATTTGCTTTAAGGATAAATTCTTTACCCTCTAAAGTTGCTTGTGCATTTTTTAAATTTAGAATTGCAGCTTTGGTATTTATTTTTTCATTTTCTAATGTTGTTGTATTGATAATCCCATTTTTTTGCTGCTGAGTAACACGAAGTAATTTTTTTTCTTGTTGCTCGAGTAATAATTTTTTATTTTCAACTTCAATCTGCGCAGAGCGAACATCTATAGATGCTTGTTTTTCCGCTAAGGAAGCTAGCAATTGACCTTGCTTGACTTCTTCGCCGGCTTTTACATAAATATTGCTGATTGTGCCTGAAGTCAAAAAACCAATTGAGCTTTGATTTTCCGCTTTAATTGAAGCCGGAATTCTTGGCACACTGCTTGCGTCCAGAGAAGTGTCAATGATGTTCGTTTTTATATCATGGAGAATATCACTTTGTTTTGCAGCTTCTTGTGCTGGTTGAGAGGTTTTTTCTTGAGTCGGTGTCGAGTTTGTTGCTGGTAATGAAACTTTTTCAGTGCCTTGTTTTTTACATGATATGAAAAGGCCAAATAGACTCATGAGAATTATTGAGCTAAAAATTTTAACTTTTTTATGACACATAGAGCACCTTATTGAGTAATTTTTGGAATATCGCCTAATGCAGCTTGTAACTTGAGCCATGAAATATCAAGATTATTTCTCATTTCTGCTAAATTAATTTTTGAATTTGTTAAACTATTTTGCACTAATATAAGCTCTGAAGCTGATAGATCACCTGTCTGGTATTTTAGCAGTGATAATTTTAAAGCTTCTTCCGAAATATTGACTGCATCTTTAGATTTTATCAGATTTTCGTTAAAGTTCTTAAAATTATTGTATGCTAGAATAATTTCTTGATTGATATTTATTTCTGACTCTTCTTTATCAAGAATGAGTTTTCTTTTTCTATTTAATATAGACATTTGATTGTCAGCTATAACACCACCATCCCAAATTTTCCAGTTCAAGCTCAACCCATAAGTGAATTTTGTTTGAGGATAATAGATATAATTTGGATCATTTGGGCTAGCCTCTTGAGAGGATTTTTCATAGCTGTTTCTAGCAAAAACATTTATCTCTGGTAAATATGCTGCTGATGAATGTAATAAATTATATTTTTCAGCACTGATTTTATTATCAAGACTTTTTAATTCATTTCTATTGTTTTTTCCTTTTTTAATGATACTTTCAAGAGATTCTAATGGTTTATTTCTTAACTCAAAATAAGATTTATTTTCATATGAGAGTGTAAGGTTGCTATGTATATTTAAAAAAGTTTTTAGTTCATTAATTTTATTTTGTAATTCGTTTTCAGCTTGACTGAGTTTTATTTCACTTTCAATATATTTTGCTTGGAATTGCAAAAGATCTATTTTTGTTTTATTTTCATCTCCACTTTCAAAAAGGATTTTGGTTTCTTTTAATTGATCAGCTACACTTGTTAATTCAGTTTTTTTTATTTCAATATTCCGATAAGCTTGTTGAACATTTAAAAAATATTCAGCTGCTTTTTCTCGAGCTTTTATTCTCTCTGCCAAAAGATCAAAGCTTGCCGCTTTTTTAAACTCTTTTTTCGCCATTAAGTTGGGTAACTCTGTAATGAGACCTGTTAATGGTTGACTTAGCTCTAGAGCAATGCTTTCGCTCTGTGAGGGAATATTGGAATTATAGTTCTGCCTTTGATCATCTGCAAAAGTAAGATCTCCAGAGATGCTTAGACTTGGACCGAAATTAAAGTAGGAGAGTGTTTCAGATTTGTCATAATAGTCTAAATCTTGAGTAGCAGCTTTCACTTTATAAGAATTTATTTCAGCTAAATCCATAGCTTTTTCAAGCGTGATATTCGTTGGTAAATTACTATTTATTTTAGATTGGGAAATACTTGAGTTTTTTATAAATGACAAAAAAATAACTAAAAAAATATATTTAATAACTTGCATAATTATCGGTGAGCTCTCCTTGCTATGTTGCTTATTAAGAAATATCCCTCACTCACAAATGTGAAATTACGCTATGCTCAATTTATTTTCAATAAAAGTACACAAAAATTAAACAGTAGGGTTATCTTATATTTGCAATATTTTTTAGATTGAATATTTAAATTAATTAAATTATTAAAATATTCATTTTCAATATTGGGATTGTTTAACAAACATAAAATTGCTTGTCAAGAAAAATAAATTATTATAAATCTAATTTTTTTTCTAATATTTCTATCAGTATCTTTTGATCAATAATTTGCTTTTTTAGTTCTCGCAATTCAATTTCTTTTTCTTTTAAATAGCTTTCAAATTGTATTATTTCTTCTTTTTTTTCATTATATAATTCATCTTTTATAAAAACATAGTATTTACCATCACGAAATTCAGATCTTATTTTGCCAGATTTTAATTTTCTTCTCAGTGTT
The DNA here is from genome assembly GCF_014281055.1 of Fluviispira vulneris. Classification (NCBI taxonomy): domain Bacteria; kingdom Pseudomonadati; phylum Bdellovibrionota; class Oligoflexia; order Silvanigrellales; family Silvanigrellaceae; genus Fluviispira; species Fluviispira vulneris. The sequence continues at coordinate 396,132 of NZ_JACRSE010000003.1, forward strand.
ATTTCTGATGTTTGTAAAAGTTGTGCTGCTTCATTGAGTTTGAGCCAATGGCCTGGCTCATTTATCTCTTTCATTTTTGCTGATAATTTTTTTGCCATATTGTTATCCTAAATATTTAAGGAGTTCGTCGATTGAATAAGGTTTTTGCATGCACGAAAAGTTAGAATATGAATTTTTTAATTTTTCAATTCGATTGTCGGCAGAATCATCGCCTGTGGTCAAGATAAATTTTTCTTTAAATATATGATTTAATTCATTTTCAAAGAAATCAATTCCATTTTCACCATTTGCTAGGAAAAGATCGCATATTATTGCATTTATTTCAGTGGTTTTTTTTAAAATCTCAAAAGCGTCACTGAGATTAAGTGCTGTCAAAACATCAATACCTTTTTTTTTCATTCTACGTGCTGCCATCTCAAGTAAATCTGAATCATCGTCAATAATTAGAACTTTCATAATGAGTTATTACCTTTTTTTACGGTTTTTGCACATAGTTCACTGATAGAATAGCACATTGCATGCTTTAAATATAAAGGGTACCGTAGACTGAGGTTGTTCCCATGACATCATTTAGAGGAAAGGAATATACATGGGTTTGAGAGAAGATGCACTAAATTATCATAGCAAAGGCCGCAAAGGCAAAATTGAAACAGGAATTACAAAGGAGTGTAAAAATCAAAAAGATATCACTCTTGCATATTCTCCAGGAGTCGCTGAACCATGTAAAGAAATAGCAAGGGATCCTTCTCTTGTTTATGAATATACAGCAAAAGGAAATTTAGTTGCAGTTGTGACCAATGGGACTGCAGTTCTTGGTTTAGGTGCGATTGGTCCCATGGCAGGTAAACCTGTAATGGAAGGAAAAGCGGTTCTATTTAAAATGTTTGCAGATATTGATTGTTACGACATTGAATTGAATGCAAAAACACCTGAAGAAATCATTTCTGCATGCCGAATGCTTGAACCTACTTTTGGTGGAATTAATCTCGAAGATATCAAAGCACCCGAATGCTTTGAAGTGGAAGAGCAATTGCGTGAAGAACTTGATATTCCTGTTTTTCACGACGATCAGCATGGAACAGCAATTGTCAGCGCAGCCGCATTGATCAATGCTTGTGAAATAACAGGACGTAATATTGCTGATGTCATATGTGTCGTAAATGGTGCAGGAGCAGCTGCGATTGCTTGTGCACAAATGTACATTAATATCGGCTTAAAAAAGGAAAATCTTTTTCTATGTGATTCCAAAGGTGTGGTTTATAAAGGACGCACGGAAGGAATGAATAAATATAAAGAAAGATTTGCAAACGAAACTAAAAAACGAACTTTAGCTGAAGCAATTGATGGGGCTGATGTCTTTTGTGGGTTGAGTGTTGCTGGCGCAGTTTCTAAAGAAATGGTTGCAAGCATGGCCAAAAATCCAATTATATTTGCCATGGCAAATCCGGATCCCGAAATCAGCCCTAAAGATATAAAATCAGTTCGCTCCGATGCAATTATTGCAACTGGTCGCTCAGATTATCCGAATCAAGTGAATAACGTTCTAGGATATCCTTATATATTTAGAGGATGTATGGACGTTCTATCTAGAAGAATAAATGAAGAAATGAAAATGGCTGCTGTCTATGCAATCGCAGGACTTGCAAAAGAAGATATTCCCGAAAGTGTAACACGTTCATATGAAAGTATTTCAGGTTTTGGTCGTGAATATCTAATTCCTAAGCCATTCGATCCTCGTTTATTATTAAGAGTTGCTCCTGCGGTTGCAAAAGCAGCTATGGAGACAAATGTTGCTCGTAAAAAAATTGACCTTGACATTTATGTTGATCAATTAGAATCCCGTTTAGGTGTTTTGCAATCCGTGACTCGAAAAATTAAACGTGGAGTTGTTATTGCCAATAGAGCAAATGGAAAGAAAATGCGGGTGGTTTTGCCTGAAGGAACAAGCCCAAAAATTTTAAAAGCTGCAGAAATAGTGCGGAGTGAAGGAATTTGTGAACCCATTTTGTTGGGTAATGTGAATAAGATTCATGATCTTATTCGAGAAGCAAAATTAGAAAAAAATCTTGATCAGGTAACGATTATCGATCCTGCAGTGGATAAAAATACAGATGTTTATGCATCTGTATTACTTGAGAAGCGTGCAAGAAAAGGTGTGACAAGGATGGGTGCGCAAGAACTCATATCCGGTGATCACCATTATTATGCAGCGATGATGGTTGAGTCGGGTCATGCTGATGCATTTTGTTCTGGAGTTCATCATAATTACGGCGATGCTCTTAGACCTGCTTTACAAATTTTTGGAGTGCAAACAGATAAAGTTCTTGCTGGAATTTATATGCTTCTATGGAAAGAAAGAAGTATTTTTGTAGCGGATGCAACTGTTAATATCAATCCAAGTGCTGAACAATTGGCGCAAATAGCTATTCAGACACATGATATTGCAAAAATATATTTAAGCGAACATCCTAGAGTTGCTATGCTCAGCTTTAGTAATTTTGGTAGCACGAAACATCCTGAATCAGAAAAAGTTTGTAGAGCAACCGAAATTGTGAAGAAATTGCGCCCTGATATTGAAATCGATGGAGAAATGCAAGCTGATTTTGCATTATCATCGGAGTTATTGGAGCGCTCCTACGGCTTCTCTACTTTAAAAGGTCCTGCAAATGTCCTTATTTTTCCAGATCTCACTTCAGGAAATGTTGCATATAAATTACTAGGAAAATTGGGAGGGGCAACAACAATTGGTCCTATATTGACTGGTATCAAAAAGCCAGTAAATGTTTTAGCGCGTAATTCTGATATTGAAGAAATTGTAAACTTAATTACATTTACTGTGCATAGGGCGCAAAATGGAATGTAATTTTACTGCGTAAGTAATTAAAAAAAAAAGATCTCAAGTTTTGAGATCTTTTTTTATGGAAGAAATTCTCTTGTTAAATTTCTTTGAGAATGCCCTTGTGCGACAACATCATCTTCTATTCTAATTCCTCCAAATGGGATAAGTCTTTCAACTAGATTCCAATTTACTTTATCTGCAAAAGAACTATTACTTCTAAAATTATTTAATAGTATTGGAATAAAATATATTCCTGGTTCAATAGTAACAACCATATTTTGTTCAAGGGTTCCAACAAAACGTAAATTACTAAAAATAACTTTTGGATTTTTAGGCGCGGGATTTCCTTGTACATCCAATTGTTTTCCACCAATATCGTGGACTTGAATGCCAAGCATATGTCCTAAGCCATGTGGAAAAAATACTTTTGTAATTCCTTCATTTACTGCACTTTCGTAATCACCAGAAATATTGAGTACGCCTAAATTTTCTAAAATTTCAGCAATTTTGAGATGACAATTTGTATGTAAATCAGGAAAATATAACCCCGTCTTTACTTGAGAACACAATTCAATTTGCATTTTTTCAGTTTGATTTAGGAGATCTTGAAAAACGATATCTGCTTTATTCTGAGTATATGTTCTTGTAATATCTGATGGGTAATTATTAAATGAAGCACCAGAATCTATTAAAAGTACTTTACCATTTTTAATTGTTTCACGATTGTGATAATGCAAAATAGCACCATTTTTATTGAGAGCAACAATTCCTGTGTAGGGAAGATCGGCATCGACACAATCCATTGCATGCAAATACGTCATGTGAATTTCATATTCTGATGCACCATTCAAAAATGCGTTTTTTGCAGCAATATGTCCTTTAGCAGCAAGTCTATTTGCTTCAGACATACAATAAATTTCATAATTTGATTTTGATCGTCTGTACCAATTTAATCGAGAGGTCATAAGCTCACAATTGATTCGAACATTGTGAACGGCTGCGTATTTTGTCTCATTGCCGATAAAAACAGAAAAGCTAAGATCACCAAGTTGTGACCAAATTTTATCAATAGAATTGACTTCTATAACTTCAAATTCGTTTGCCCAAAATGGATTGCCAAAAAGTTCATGGTAGTGCCAAAAATCATCAGGCGCATAATAAATGAGAAGGGGTTTTTTTCCTGGCTCGTATTTTATAACGTGGTGAGCACCTTTTGCAGGACACCAATGGGCAAAATGTGGATTTGGACGGAACAATGCATTTACATCGTCGGTGAAATATGTAAAAGGCTCTCCAGCTCCTAATATAAGTGCGCGGTAGTTGAGAGCATTGAGTGCTTCAGCAGCATCCGTCATTCTTTGTTTAATATGCTCTGAAAAAAGTGTGGTCAGGTTGTTCATAGAATTTCCTTTTGATTTAGAGAAGTTCTTTTCAAGAGCATAATCTAAACAATTCTAATTGAAAATGAAATAGATTCATTTTTTCTTTATTCTTGTTGCTAGGAAAACAGTTAGTCTAGAGTATTTTGTTAAAAATTTGAGTTAAGCTTTTATAAAAAAGAAATTTGTGCTATATGTCCTTGTTTTATAAGTTATTTGTTCTTAGATATGAATGGAAGTAAAAAAATGAGTGAAATAAATAAATACGGAAAACGTGAAATCATTTTGAGAGCATTAGAAAGATATAAAGATCAATCAATTCTTGGAATATTTAAGAGTTACGAAGAACAAACAGAAGAGCAATTGTTTGCTTTGTCACGGTTGACCGATTTTATTAAAGGGGAAGAAAATTGTTTTCAAAGGAGCAATTTAAGTGGACATGTGACTGGCTCATCATTGGTAGTCAATAAAGATTTCACAAAAGTTTTGATGACTTTTCATGCAAAATTAAAGAAATGGTTGCAATTAGGAGGACACTGTGATGGCGATCATTTAGTGCACCAGGTCGCTCTGCGGGAAGCAAATGAGGAGTCTGGTTCAAATCTTCTTCATTTATTAAACTATTTTGCTTTCCCACAAAAATACAATATGCATGATTTTGAAAATATTATTCCGTTTGATTTAGATATACATGAAATTCCTGCAAGGTTGGCAGAACCAACTCATCTTCATTATGATATTCGTTATTTAATTTTAGCAGAAAAAGAAGATGATATTTTAATTTCTGAAGAATCGTTAGATTTGAAGTGGATCCCAATTCATGAAATTCAAAGCTATACTAATGAATATAGTACAATTAGACAGTTTAAAAAATTAAATATATTGATTCAATCACTATAATATTTTATAAATTGAATATAGAAATGGAAGAAAAAATTCTTTCCATTTTATAACAGATTAATTTGATTTGGGTGAATAAATGAAAGCTGTGGCTTTAGATCTTGATGGCACGTTATTAAATTCTTCGCACTCTGTCTCCCCTTTAGCAATAAAAACACTCTTAGAATTGGAAAATTCGGGGATAAAAGTTGTTTTAGCAAGTGCAAGACCTATACAATCCGTGTTAAAAATTGCACAAAGTATTGGTTTAAAAAATGAAATGATGATTGCTGGAAATGGTGCTATTATAGCACAGAAAGATCATAAAATTCTTTATAAAAAATCTATAGAAAAAGCTGATTTAGATCATATTTTTAAAATTTATAAAGAATTTACTGCTCAATATGTAAAAGAAAAATTGACTATGCACATATACAGTGAATTTAATTGGCTTGTTCCATGGAATAGTCAAAAAGCACAAGAAGAAGCGAGAATAATAGGATTTTTACCAAATATAATTGGTGAAGAAGCTTATGAAATCGAAAATGCAGAAAAAATAATGATCGTATCTGAACCAATTATATTAAAACAATTTTCAAATTTTTTAATAGAGAAATTTAGTCATCTTGGTATAGTTTTATCAAAGCCAGATTCTTTGGAAATAAATGCTTACGGTGTTTCTAAATACACAGGAGTTTTAGAATTTGCTAAAATAAATAACTTAGCGATTGATGAATTTATTTGCATTGGTGATGGTGATAATGACGAAGCTATGCTTAAAAATTGCGGATTTGGTGTTGCAATGGCCAATGCCTCTATAGCGGCAAAAAATGCAGCAAAAGAAGTGACTCTTTCTAATGATCAAGATGGTGTTGCGTATTTTTTGCGAAAATATTTTTCATTAAATAATTAAAATATTATATATATCTGGTAAATATTACCTGTTGTCATACTTTTGAAAGATTAATACTATTTATTTTAAATAAGCTATTTTATTATTAAAGGAATCAAACTTTATTTGCTTTAATAATTTAAAAAGGATTTAAAGTGAATATATCTCCTAAAAAGATTTTTTTTTCTATAGCAGCTTCAATTGGTTTAGTCATAATTTCATATTTTATATTGCAAAATATTTTTTATGTATCGACTGATAATGCTCAAGTGGAAGGACATGCAGTCTTACTTGCGTCTAAAATAAGTGGTTACATCACTAAAGTGAATGTAATTCAAGGACAAAAAGTAAAGAAAGGGGATATTTTAGTTGAAATTGATGACAGAGACTATCAAAATACTTTAAAACAAGTAAAATCGAATTTAATTTCGCTCGAAGCAAAGCTCAAGGATTCTGAAAGAAATTTTAGAAGATCAGAAAAACTATATAAATCAGGTGCAACAACTCAACAACAATATGATACAAGTTTAGCAAATTATACTGATACAAAAGCACAATACGATAGTGTACATACCCAAGTTTTACAAGCAGAACTCATTCTTGAATTTACAAAAATAAAGGCTCCGACAAATGGTATAATTGCAAAATCTTCTGTTGAACAAGGACAATTCGCAAGTCCAGGAGTTCCTTTAATAGGATTTGTTGACTCAGAAGAGCGCTGGATTACCGCAAACTTTAAAGAAACAGAAATTGAATCTATTCGTATCGGTACAAGTGTGCTAATAGAAGTGGATGCAATTTCAAGTAAAAAATATGAAGGATCTGTTTATTCCATAAGTTCAGCTACGGGTGCAACATTTACTTTATTACCACCTGATAATGCCACAGGGAATTTTACAAAAGTTGTGCAAAGAGTACCTATTAGAATTAAATTTGAGAAATTAACTGATAAAGACATTGAATTATTAAGATCAGGGCTTTCAGCATTAGTAAAAATTAAAAAATCATCTGGTTAATAAAATGACTTTAAATTCAAAATTAATTGTTTTTGTAGCTGTATTAGCATCACTCTTAGAAATTATCGATACATCTATTGTAAATATAGCTATTCCTACAATTATGGGAAATTTAGGGGCTACCCTCGAAGACGCAAGCATGATTGTAACGGGTTATACTGTCGCAAATGCTATTGTATTACCAGCTTCTGCATGGCTTGGTGAAAGAATTGGGCGAAGAAATTATTATTTAGGTTGTATTATTGTCTTTACAATTACCTCTGTTGCATGTGGTTTAGCTCCAAATTTAACATCATTAATTATCTTTAGAATTTTACAAGGTTTGGCTGGTGGTGCACTTTTACCAACGTCACAAGCTTTAATTTTTGAACAATTTCCTAAAGAAAAAGCAGGAATGGCAGGAGCCATTTTTGGTATGAGCGTCATGATTGGGCCGACACTTGGACCCGTTTTAGGTGGCTATTTAACTGATGAGTATGGTTGGAGATCTATTTTTAATATCAACTTACCAATAGGTTTATTAACTTTATTTGTTGGAATGATTTGTATTCAAGATAGGACAGACTCACAAAAAGCAAGAAAATCAAATTTAGACACAATTGGATTGATACTGCTTATTTTTGGTGTTGGTTGTCTCCAATTTTTATTGGAAAGAGGACAAGCCGATGATTGGTTTTCTTCTAAAATAATTACGGCTTGCGCTATCGTTTCTTTTATCTCAATATTTCTTTTTATTTGGTGGGAATTAAAAGTCAAAGAACCCATTATCAACATAAAATTATTTGCCAATCCTATTGTCGTGGGTGGCGTTCTCCTTATGGCGTGTCTTGGATTTTTTTTATATGGGATTGTCTTTGTACTTCCAGTTTTTGTAAATAATATTTTTCATTATACAGCTACGCAAATCGGTGTTTTATTTATTCCAGGTTCACTTTTGACTGCGATTTTAATGCCGTTTGTTGGGAAAAGTATGCAAAAAATATCTGATCCAAGATTTCTAATTGTGATTGGATTAATTTTTGTGGAACTTTGTCTCTATTCTATGACTTATTTTTCTCCACTCACTTCTCAAAATGAATTATTGGGAATGTTATTTATTCGAGGAATAGCGATGGCTTTTCTTTTTATACCAATAAATTCTTCTATATTGAGTCAGTTTTCTGGATACGAACTGGGTCAAGTTGCAGGTCTGATGAATTTGTTTAGGCAAGTGGGTGGAAGTATGGGAATAGCACTTATCGATACATTATTATCGCGAAATATAGATATTAATTATTTAAATTTAATTAGTAAAATATCTCTTTTAGATGTGAATGTACAGGATGTATTTATTTCAACAACAAATAATTTAGCATTTAAATTTAACTCAAGTATAGGTATGGCTGATAGTTCAGAAGCTGCTTTAAAGAATTTGTATCAGAGAGTACAAGCACAAGCTTTTACCTTAAGTTTTTTACAACTTGTCGTAATTATGATGTGCATTTTTAGTTTATCTTTTATTCCACTTATGTTGGTTAAGATTAAAAAGAAAGTAAATCCTGTAGATTCTCACTAAAAATGCTTTTTAAAAGAAATAATCATCTACTGTTTTTGCAGTTGGAATCGATTCTTCTTGTAAATTATAATCATCGCCAAAAATTATTTTTAAAAATAAATTTCTTGATTCATAGTTCGTGAAATTCTTGGAAGTTTCAACCCAAAATTCATCATTAGGAACAGGTAAATTGGTATTAGCACTTGTTTTTATATATTCAATAATATTTTTTAAAGAGTTTAATAAACCATTTAGCTCTTGACTCATTCGGTCTTGAAATTGCAGTAACATTATAATTGGCCCTACAATTTCCATTAAGTGACTATTTTTTTCTTTCATATCCAGGATAGTTCTGCGTAATTCAGATTCTTGTAGGCTTTCATGGATAGCAATATTTTCAATTTTAGAAATTGTGATTTTGGTTAATTTATTGAGCATTTCTTTTTGTTCTTCAGTCAGAGTGCTTAATTTTTGAAAATAATCCCCAATATTAAGAACGGCTTGTTCTGAAATTGAAGAAACTCTTTGTGAAAATATTTGCATAATATTTGATATATGAGTGTCAATTGCAATTTGTGCTTCCATTCTTCCCTCGCTGATGGGTTCTGCATATAACTTAGTCTGATACTAGCAGAGGGCAGAGGGAAGATGTGAGAAGTCAATTATTTTTGGTTTAAAAATTGACTCTTTTACGTTGCCACAAAGTTCAATATTCTATTTGCAACATATATAGTTTTTCTTAAAGTTTTTCCTTCGAGAGTAGCTTTAACATTACTATTTTCCATGGCTGCTGCTACAGCGATCTCTTGGCTTGCATTTAACGGGATTGTTATCTCACCTCTATGTTTGCCATTCACTTGGACGCCAATTTTTATTTCGTTATCGATAATAAACTCTGGGTTATATGTAGGCCATTCACTCAATGAAATAAATTCATATTTGCTACTATCCGGTGAAATTTTTTCTTCTACAAAACATTTATACCAAAGTTCTTCAGATAAATGCGGTGCAAATGGTGAAAGAATTTGTAAAAATTTACTTAATATTTCTTTATTTTTGCATTGTGATTCTGCAACTGAATTTAAGAAGATCATCATTTGTGCAATAGCTGTATTGAAACTTAAATTTTCAATATCTTCAGTGACTTTTTTGATCGTTTTATGCAGTATTTTGTAATCTTGCTGAGTAGCAGGTTCTGTATTTAATAAACTCTTTCCATCATCTGAAAGATAAAAGCGTTCTACCCGACTTAAGAAACGATGCACACCCGCTAGGTTGCTGTCATCCCATTCTTTTGTTTGGGTGAGTGGCCCCATAAACATTTCGTAGACTCTAAGTGAATCCGCCCCATACTGTTCGATCACTTCGTCAGGGCTTAAACCGTTGCCTTTAGATTTAGACATTTTGGCCCCATTTTTGCAAATCATGCCTTGGTGAACCAATTTTTGGTAAGGCTCTTTTACTGGACAAACACCAATATCATATAAAACTTTTGTCCAGAATCTTGAATACAGCAAATGTCCGACCGCATGTTCTTGTCCGCCTATATAAAGGTCAACTGGCATCCAATATTTGAGTTTTTCGAAATCTGCTAATTGCTTGCTGTTGAATGGGTCTACATATCTTAAAAAATACCAACTGCTACCAGCGCTGCCAGGCATTGTGTCTGTCTCAACAAATTCTAATGTTCCATCTTTTGTTTTCTTTTGCACCCAACTTGTAATTGCAGATAAAGGACTTTTGCCATCTCCTGTGGGTTCATAACTTTGGACTTCTGGTAAAGTTAAAGGGAGTTCGGACTCTTTGAAAGCTCTTAGGACATTGCCTTGAGAATCTTTCATAATTGGAATAGGTTCTCCCCAATATCTTTGCCGACTGAAAACCCAGTCCCTTAATTTATAAGTGATACTTTTTTCCCCAAGATTTTTTTCTGATAAATATTGAATGATTTTTTCTTTTGCAGCTTCAATATTTAAACCATTAAGGAATTGAGAATTTATGATTTCCCCATCATCTGTATATGCTTCTTTTTGAATATCAAAAGAGTTATTTTGTGCAGCAACAACTTGAATGATTTTTAAGTTAAATTTGAGAGCAAATTCATGATCTCGTGTGTCGTGAGCAGGAACTGCCATAATTGCTCCAGTGCCATACCCCATCATGACATAATCACTGATCCAAATTGGAATTTTTTCATTATTTACAGGATTTATTGCATATGAACCTGTGAATACACCTGTTTTTTCTTTATTTAATTCTGTTCTGTCAAGATCACTCTTACGCGAAGCAAATTCACGATATTCTGCGACATGCGCTTTATTTTCTTCAAGAGTAATGGTATTTACGAGTGGATGTTCAGGTGCAAGTACCATATAAGTTGCGCCAAACAAAGTATCTGGGCGAGTTGTAAAAATTTCAATTTTTTCTGACTCGAAATTTTCAATAGCAAATTTTACTTTTGCGCCAATGGATTTTCCTATCCAATTTCTTTGAATTTCTTTGGTTGATTCTGGCCAATCGAGATCGTCTAGATCTTCTAAAAGGCGCTCTGCATAGGAAGTTATTTTAAGCATCCATTGTTTCATGGGGACGCGAAAGACAGGATGTCCACCGCGCTCACTTTTTCCTTCTATAACTTCTTCATTTGCAAGCACTGTCTTTAGCTCTGGACACCAATTAACGAAAACTTCAGCTTGGTACGCTAAACCTTTTTCGAATAACTTAGTGAAAATCCATTGTGTCCAATGAAAGAATTTTGGGTCGCAGGTAGCAACTTCTCTGCTCCAGTCATAAGAAAATCCAATACTATCGAGTTGTTTTTTAAAGTTCTCAATGGACGCATATGTTAACTTTGCTGGGTGTTCCCCTGTATCTATTGCATGTTGCTCTGCTGGTAAGCCAAAGGCATCCCAGCCCATGGGGTGCAAAACATTATACCCTTTCATGCGGTAGTAGCGTGATGTGATATCTGTCGCTGTATAACCAAGCGGGTGCCCTACGTGTAATCCTGAAGCGCTTGGATATGGGAACATGTCGAGAGCATAATACTTTGGTTTAGATTTATCTTCATTTGTTTTGAAAATGTTTTTATCTTTCCAGTATTTTTGCCAGCGCGGTTCAAGTTGCTTATGTTGGTACGCCATGTCAATCCTCGACAGTAAGTGTTATAAAACCCACCCTTTTTACCCATAGGGTGCAGATAAATCGAGCTCATTTGTAACAAAGAACAGCATTAAGTGGAAGAGAGTTTCCTAATACAGGGTTAATAATTATGTGTTTTTTTTAAAGCACTCATTTTTATAAAGTTTTTTGATGACTGAAGAAACTACGATGTCACAAAAAAGTCACAAAATATTTACAAGTACGTGACGATTGTGTAAACTCAGGAAATGCTTTGCTTCTCATCGTAACAAAATTGACATAAGCAGGTGATTCTAATGCAGTTGGCTAAGAAGAAATTAAAATCTTTCAAAGAAATTCGTGATAAATCCGGCAATAGCTTTTATGAGTTTTCAACCTCATGGTGGGCTTTGCTGTTTTTTATATCACTTGTGGGGGGTTGCGTTATTTGGAATACTTTTATGGTTCCAAATTTAAAATTCGATCCCTACCCCTATAACGGTTTGCGTACGGTATTGGCTTTATTAGGTGCTATCCAAACCCCTATACTTTTGCTCTACAGCCGCAAATCGACTGATTATAGAAAATCTTTGCTTGAACAAGACTACGAACTCGAAAAAAAGATTTTTAAGAAAATAGAAATCATTGAATCTGAAATTAAGCACGATAGAGAAATGTATTTAAAAGAATTCAAACAAATTACACGTCTTACACGAAAGATGTCTTCAAAAAAGAGAAAAGTTAAAATATTAGATAATAATAAAATAGAAAATAAAGATTTGCTTAAAGTAGAAATCCAAAAAAATGAAATATTAAATAATAAAAAATCAGAGAAAATAGAGAATGGGGAGAAAATATCTGCTTAACTCTTATAAAGTTAAATCATTTTGATCGTCAACATAAGCTTCTCCCGCTTTGCTTTCAGCAACTACAATTGCACCAGCAGCAGCCATGGCAAAAGAAAAAATTGCTCCAATGAGTGGTATATAATTCCATATTCCTAGGCCAACACAAAGTCCCCAATTGCGAATGCCAAAAATAAATCTTTTTCTCAAAGGTAAATTCATAAGAAGTAGGGTTCGATCAATGCTACTCCAGCCTAAATACCAAATTCCTATAAAAAAAACGAGAGGAGCAAAAATCTGGACAAAAAATGATATTATAATAATGCTTATAACGATAATGCCTTTTGTAAACTCTGATATGATGCTGTCAATAAAATCCATTAAACCTTGTTTGCGCATAAGAGTACCAGATGTTTTTTCGAATGCTTTTTGTGCAATAATATCGTAAAGTGGGCTTGCATAGGCATTTACAAATGCAGTGCCAAACACCCCATAAAATAAAAACCCAACTATCCAAACTACAATTTCGATAAAGGTGGGATTAAAAATAGGGGCGATAAATGAATCTTGCCACTTTAATGATAGTGAATTGAACAAAGGGTGAATCCATTTTGCTATGACTATATTTCTAATTAGCCAAGTGTATAAGAGGAGATTCAGTATGTGGGGACTTACCCCTAATAAAAGCATACCTTTATTGAGTTTAAAAAATCTGACAGAATGGAACGGGGCCTTAAATCCTATGATTATTTGTTGGATGGGTGAATGGGACATTAGGTCCTCCTTTATAATTTAAGAATAGTTCGACTTATGGAGACTCTCAATGGCAATGTCCTCTGAGTTACAAAATAAAAATCAGAATTCCTCTGTTATGCAAAAAAATACAGCAAATAATCAGGAATATTTTAAAGAATATATACATGTACTCCTGTTAGGGATTACTTTTTGTATATTCGTCTCAATTATTACATATAATCCAGCAGATCCAAGTTCTTTTAATATAAGTTCACAAGTGACAAATAAACTTGCAGAAATCACAAATACTTTTGGGCCTATAGGTGCATCCATAGCGGACTGGTGTTTCCAGGTATTTGGTTTAGGTTCTATCGTATTTTCAATGGTATTTATTGCTCAACTTTTAAATACATTTCGCAAGCCCAAACAAAAAAGTAGATTTATTTTAAGAATATTTGGCTATCCACAGCTCATTGCCTGTTACTTAGGATTATTATCCTTAATTTTACCAGAAACTCATTTTAGAGGAATTGATATCTACACTGGCGGTTTGCTCGGATCGAGTATTGCTCATTTCACAACTATGTTGGTTGGTAAATCAGGTGCAATAATTTCTTTATCAATAGCAGGCTTAGCGAGTTTGACCTTATCTTTAGGAATAAGACCCATTGCAACAGTTTCATATTTACTGGCATTGTTACCTTTTAACTCAACAAAAAATTTTGTAGGTGTTGTTTCTGATGAATTACCCGAAAATGAAAAGGAACATGTGCAACTCACTCATGAAGAAATATTTAGACGTAATCGTGAAGAGATAAAGAAAAATTTGAGTGAAAATAGTCTTAAAAATTCAGGGCAAAGTGAAAATCAAATAAAAAATAATCCACCAATTTCAGAAATTGAAAATACATCATCTCTAAATATTATAAATTCTGCATTTTCAATTGCAAAATCAGATTATGACTCCTTAGTAAATTTACTTGAGTATCATAAATCTAATTTTCCTAAAAAAAACGTAGAACTTGAAAATCAAAAATTAAAGGCTGAAGCTAGTCAAATTGAAGAAAAATTAGCCTCATTTGGGGTAAAAGGAACAGTGATAAAAAGCCAGAATGGTCCTGTCATTAACGTCCATGAGTTTGAACCTGCAGCTGGAATTAAAGTAAATAAAGTTCTTTCTTTGCAAGATGATCTAACATTGGCTTTGCGTGCACAAAGCGTTTTAATTGGTCTACAACCTGGGAAAAGTGCACTTGGTATCGAAATTCCTGCATCAATTAGAGAAACGGTTTCTCTTAAAGAAATTATGGAATCTCCACTCTTTCAAAATCCTAAAATTCCTTTGCCAGTTGCATTGGGTAAAAATGTGGATGGAACACCACTGATAGCTGATTTATCAGCTATGCCGCATTTATTAGTTGCAGGTTCAACAGGCTCAGGCAAAAGTGTTTGTATTAATTCAATGCTTTTAAGTCTTATGATGAGTAAAACACCTCGCCAATTAAGACTGCTATTAGTCGATCCAAAAATGTTAGAGCTCTCAAATTATGACGGAATTGGTCATTTACTTATGCCAGTTGTCACTGAACCAGATAAAGCGGCTGGTGCTTTAAAATGGGCAATTGAGGAAATGGAGCGGCGTTATCGTTTGATGAAAAATTACCAAGTCCGTAATGTCATGGCATTTAATAATGGGATTGAAAAGGGTGAAATTAAAGATTTAGAGAGCAATAAAGCTCTCGATTATTTACCATACATTGTTGTTGTCGTTGACGAATTAAGCGATCTTATGATGACTGCCCCCAAGGACGTTGAAGATAGTATCCAAAGATTAGCACAAAAAGCACGTGCTGCTGGGATTCATCTTATACTTGCAACACAAAGGCCAAGTGTGGATGTTTTGACTGGTGTTATTAAAGCAAATCTCCCCTGCCGCTTGAGTTTTCAAGTGTCTTCTCGGCATGATAGTAGAACAATAATTGAAAATATTGGTGCAGAACGTTTGCTTGGAAAGGGTGATATGCTCTTTTTACCGCCTGGTATTAGTAAAGTCATACGAGCACAATGTGCATTTGTTAATGATAAAGAGATAAATGCTTTATCCAACAAATTGCAAAAATTATATCCTACATTTTATGAAGCGAATGTTATGCAAGATATTGAAAGAGCATCACAAGATTTAAGACAAAAAAATGACAAAGTAAGCTCATTAAGTATGCCCTCAATCTTGGGAGATAATGAGACGATAGATGAAAATACTCTCTATGATAAAGCTGTTGAGTTTGCTCGTGAATGCGGAAACGTAAGTACGTCAAGTATTCAGAGAGAATTCCGAATAGGTTATAACCGAGCAGCTCGATTGATGGATAGAATGATACGCGAGGGGATTGTTGGACAGTCGGAAGCAACTGGCAAGCCTAGACCCGTATTAAAAAGATTTTAGGGCTGAAATCTAAAAAGGACTGTGGATATGAATATAACGCAAGTCGCATCTCCAAATGACAAGAATGCTCTTGGCGTTACTTACGAAACGGCAAATATTGTCGGAAGTCGATTGAAGCAAGCTCGTGAAAGTCGAAGGTTATCTCATTCCCAAGTTTCAGCACGGGTAAAAATCAGAGATAGGTACATTGAAGCCATTGAAGCTGGTGATTGGGATGTATTGCCACCTGGATTAAATGGTAGAGGATTGATACGTCTTTATGCGAGAGAACTTTCAGTCCACATTCCTGAATTTGAATCTTTTCAACATTTGCAAACAGTAAGAGTGGAAAGACAATCAGAAAGTTTAATGTCCTCTTCAACAAAAAAATCTAAATATCATCCAGCTGCGGAAGAATCTGCTGAAGTGATTCGCTCTATTTCAAGAAGAGACTTTCAAAAAGTAACTGGGGGTGATGTTCCTGCAGATTTTAATTCGCCTGCAGCTGCTTCAACAGATGAAAATTCTCAAGCTAAATCCTACAATCGACCAGCATATATTCCACAGCGTCCGCATTCAAATGCAATTGTCACCCCAAATGCTTTCGAAGTACTAGGAATTGAGGTTGAAGAAAAATCCAATTTCCAAGGACATAAAACAAATTATAGCAGTTATGCAGAATCCGCACCTCTGCCAAGAGCTGAACCTGTTAAACGAGCTATGCCAGAGAATAATTATTCGGTTGTAAAAGAAAGCGCAATTGAAGTAAAATATACTGAAAGTGAACCAATTTATCACACTAGAGTTGAAAATATTCAAAATGATAGTCAGGAGTTTAAAGTAGAAACTGAGAAAAAAAGAGGTTCTGTTGATTTAGCTCCAATGCGCATCGTTTTAGGCTTAGCTTTTTTTGCAATATTTGGCTTTATTACACTCTTTTTAAGTTCAAAAAATTCACATCAAAATAAAGTAACTAATTTAAATGCAAAATCTATAGAAAATAATGTAGAAGTAGCAGAGCCTATCCCTTCGAGTGTTGTTGAGCCAAATATTCAACAAAATAAAGACACGCATGAATCTACAGAGACTGCTGGGCAAACACAAACAGTGGCAGCAGGTGGGATGAGTATTTCATCACAAAAAGTTTCAAACTCAATGATTATTGAACACACGGCAAAACTGAATGTGACAAGTAAAGTAAATATCATTGTTGAATCTGATGGAAAGCAAATATATTCAGGAACCCATCCAGTTGGAGTTTTTGAAATTCCTTTTAAACAAAAAGCAGAAATCACGATAAGTGATGCTTCAAAAGCATCATTAACTTATGAAGGCTGGGATCATGGTCCTCTTGGTTATGTGGGTAGAAAAAGAAAGATTATTTTAAATGCCCAACCCTATGTTGAATAAATCATAAAATGAAAAGCTTGATTGTTGTTGAATAAGATTGTTATAACCTCTCTTGACTCTAAGGGAGGTTTTTTACGTGTCATTAAAAATAAATGCAAAAAATGAAATTGAAAATTTAGCATCACAAATTCTTTATCATAAAAAATTATATTATAAAGGAAAAAGTATAATAAGTGATGCTGAATATGATGCTCTTGAAAATAGATTAACAAATTTATGTGCAGATCATCCTGTTTTAAACCTAGTTGGTTATCCTTTTGAAGAGACTAATAATAAAATATCCCATTCCATAGCTATGCTTTCTTTAGCAAAAACATATTCTGTAGAAGACCTATTTGATTTTATATGCAAAAATAAATGTATTGCTTTGGATAAAATTGATGGAATGGCTTTATCAATTGAATATGATGAGAATGGAAATTTTTTGCGCGCATCTACACGTGGAAACGGAAAATATGGAGAAGATGTAACTGAACATGTTTATCATATAAAAGATATCAATAAAAAAATTAATTTAGCAAATAATGTAGGAAAAATAAAAATTGAAATTAGAGGGGAAGTTTATTTTCCACTTTCAGAGTTTCCTAAATTTACAGAAAGGTTTGATAGTTTTAGAAATGCTGTTCCAGGGACATTAGGGAGAAAAGATGTTGAAGGGGCGCTCGATGTTTTACGCATTTTAAAATTTTGTGTATATGATATTATTGCTTTTGATAAGAATAATAATTATATATCAGCACGTGATTTTAGCGAGATATTTTCCATTGAGCCAGATTATTATTCTAAATTAAAATTTCTGGATAAAATTGGCTTTTATACTTCTATATCACATGTTAAGGAAATTGTTAATTTAAATGAAATCGATAAATTAAAAGAATTTTTAAATAATTTGTATTCCTCAAGAAGGGATTATCAAATTGACGGTATTGTCTTCCGTTTAAGAGATGAAATTATCTGGGAATCACTCGGAAATACAGCTCATCACCCAAGAGGAAGTTTAGCATTTAAACAAGCCGGAGATACTGCAGAAACAGAAATACAAGAGATTGAAGTCAATGTTGGGCGAAGTGGAAAAATTTCTTTTCGTGCAAAGTTAACTCCTGTTTATTTATCTGGAGCTAAAATTTCTTACGCAACCTTACATAATGCTGAGTTCATTGAAAATGGTAACTATGCAGTCGGAGCAAAAGTTGAGATCATACGCAGTGGAGAAGTTATTCCTGCCATACTTCGTTTAATTGAGCCAGCAGAAAAGAAATTTAAACTTCCAACCAAATGTTTATGTGGTTTTCCTTTGGTGCGAAAAGGTCCAGATTTATTTTGTCTTGAAAATCCCAATTGCACTTACAAAGACCAAGAGAGTTTAGTTTATTATGTATCTTCATTAGATATAATGGGTGTTTCAGACAAAATTGTATTAAAAATTCGTGAAGCTGGTTTAGTCCAAGAACCCGCCGATTTTTATAAATTAACGGTAGAAGATCTTTTACAAATTGAGGGATTTGCACAAAAATCATCAGAAAATGTTATAGCAGCAATTCAAGGTTCTAGAAAAATTCCATTAGCAAAGTTTTTGACTGCGTTGGGTTTAAAAAGAGGAGGCTCTGTTAAATGCCAAGAAGTTGCAAAAAAATGTAAGACTTTAAATAATGTTTTAAAATTAAAGGTTGAGGATTTACTAACTGAAAAAGGTTGGGCACAAAAATCTGCGGAAGATTTTATAGATTCTCTTGTAAATAAAGAAAAGATAATTCAAAATTTATTAGAATTTGTTACAATTATCAATGATAACTCTGGTGTTCTAAGTGAGGAACAAAAAAATCATCCGTATTTTGGAAAAAATATATGTATAACCGGAGCTTTATCTAGGCCGCGAGAAGAATATAAAGCTATGCTCGAAAAAGCAGGCGCAAAACTTGTAAGTGCAGTGAGTTCAAAAACTGATTTTTTAGTTTGCAATGAAAGCTCAAGCTCTTCAAAATATAAAGATGCTCTAAAACATAATGTAAAAATACTAACTGAATCTGAGTTTTCAGCGCAACTTTAATTTCTGAAAATGATATCTCGTATAAAAGATTTTTCTTTCCTTATAGAGATCTAAAATTACCCAAAGCACAACAAGAACAATGCTTAAATATAGAAGTCCCTCCAATTTAAAAAGTGGGTTATTTCTGTCGTAAGGATTTTTTATATTATATGGATCAGAAAATGCGATAGAGATCTGTTTCAGAATTTTTAGTGAAAGATCGAAAATATTTATAAAATGTTTATAATATAAAAAATCTTCAGGTATTATTAAAATAATTAAAGTCAGTGGAGTGATTAAAAAACAAACTATTGGGAGAGCAAGTATGTTTGCCAGACATGAGTTGAGTAGATGAATAGAAGAAAATGGTGATAAAATAATTCCAGTAAAGATAGATGTTAAACATGTGCTTGCAAGTGCAACTAATAATTTTGATTTTTTAATAAAAAAATATGAAAGATAAATTGAAATTTCTGCGCAGGTAGCTCCTATTGCAGAGAGAAGAAATGAGAAATTATATAAAATATTACCAAAAAATATTGAAATAAGAATTAAAACAAAAAATCTGGTGAATGTTGAGCTAGGAATGTATGGAAAGAAAGGAAAAAAAAATAAATGTTGAGCCTGTAAATTTTTAATTTTAATCAAATACGTTAAAGAAGAAACTCGGATTAGTGCTCCCGTACAACCAAACATATGACACAAAAATAATGAAATAATTACAGCAAAAAATGTTCTAAATTTATTTATAATATCTATGAGAAGAAAGGGAGTTATTGAATTACGTAATGAATAATAGAGAGAGTAAGATATGATTTTCCCAAATCCACTTGCGAGAGGAACAACTTGTCCACCAGATATAGCTAATAAGTGAATAAGTCCTGAAGATTGAAATTGCTTTGCCTCAAAAAAGGAAAGTTTTCGTATATTTGCTAAAAAATTTAATGCTAAGTTTTTCTCCTGCATGGCAATAGCTATATTTTGTGACTTTTGTTTTATGCGTGAGGAAAGATTGAAGGTATTTTCAATGATTCCGGTGTCAGAGAAAAAGTATATTGTGTTGTGAATAATTATAAAAAGAAAAGTATACGTAATAAGAGCATGAATAATGCCTTGCGAATATTGAAAGACATAATTTCCATCTTGTAGAATTTTTAACTTTGAGAACTTCAAACTGTCTCCAATGTCTAGCCATATGCAATAAAGCTTCCTCAATTTCTGAGTTATATTCTTGTGAGTTGGTTATTTCATTAAAAAAAGGAGGTGTTCAGTTATTGGAGTGATATGTCCAAAATCTGTCATAATTTCAACATATGCCAGAGTCTCACATATAGACTTGACGGAGAGCTCTTTTTTTGTCAAAGATAAAGGAAATGTCGCCATAGCTCAGTTGTATAGAGCACATCTTTCCTAAAGATGGGGTCGTAGGTTAGAGTCCTACTGGTGACGCCATTTTTATTTATTTGAATTTTTAACGCAGTTCAAGAAATTTAAATCCTCCTCCTCCATTCCAAGTAAGTTCGCGTGATATTCCATGCAAATCATTTCCTTTTATAACTTTGCACAACCGCGTATGTGCATGAGTGTAAATCTGCTCTTCTTTTTCAATACCAATCCATTTTCTTTGCATCTTATGAGCTACAGCAGCTGTTGTGCCTGAGCCGAGAAAGCAATCTAATACCCATTCATTTTCTAATGTTGCGATTGATAGAATACGTTTTATGAGAGCTTCTGGCTTTTTGCCATTACAAAATGAAACGCCTCCCTCTCTGGCAATTCCATTCCACGGAATGTCAGTCCAAATGTCAGTTAAAATTTCAGATGGCTTAAATTTTCCATTAATATATTGAAACCTTTTGTCATAAAATATAATTTGATTGCCATTTAAAAGAAAGAAATCATCCTTACTTTCGCATGATGATTTGAAAACAACTCCCTTATGTGCTTTTGAATGTTCAATGAGTTCATTTCTTTTTAATTTTGCTCCTCCTCCAATAGGTGCTAGGCGAAAAACTTGTTTTGGATTCGAGATTGCAAAATTTGCGATGTCTTTTTCAAGTTCTTTTTTGTTAATTTGCGTGGTTTGAATCAATGATTTAAATGAGCTTTTATTGAATTTTAATTTTACAAACGCATCTTTGATATTTTCAAATTTCCAAAGTGAATGGTTCTCTTCCCTATTGTATAACCAATATGAGTAAAATTTATCGTACTCTTTTTCTAAATAAACAGGATTTAGTTTTAGTTTGTTTTTATTTTTTGCATAAAGTAGTAAATAATTTGCACATGAAAATAAAACTTTCCCAGTGACTTTAAAACCTGAGGGATCATGTGTTTTGACAGTTATAGTATTTATATAGTTTTCCCTGCCAAATATATTATCAAGCAAGACTTTTGCATAAGCAAATTCATTATCATCTAAATGGAGAAATAAGCAGCCTTCTTCATTCAGAAGGATTCTGCAGGCTATTAGCCGTTGTCGCATAAATTCAATCCATCTTTCATGATCAAACTCATCACAATATTTAAGTTTCATACCTTTGGAATTGATGCTCACTCCAGTATTGAAAGGAGGGTCGAGATATATGCATTTGATTGTATTTTTAAATGAATCTTGCAGGTGTTTTAAAACATCAAGATTATCGCCATGTATAAGTAAATTTTGTGTGTCTTTTGAATTTTGTGAAAGATTCGTATCCTCCAATAGATGGTAAGTCAGTTTTTGACTCGAAATATTGTATACAATATTTTTAGATTTTCTTATATCCTGTTTATTTTGCAACATATATTCCTAAGAAATTTATATAAAATTGAGTTCTTACTATTATCAAATATTTATGAATGAATAGCAAGATCCAACCTTTGGAATATATTTGTTTTTTATAATCTATTCAGTTCTTCATGAATTCTTTTTTCGGTATCAATTTTTTCTTTAAGTTGGGTACTCGTGCGTTTCAAGTTATTTTTAATGTCATTCGAAATGAATTCATTGAAATGTAAGCGTATAGAAGCGATTTCATTGCATGCAAATAAAGCCGTTTCTTTTAGACTGGTATTATTAAGATTTATCAGTTTTTCATAAGTATTTTCTTTTAATATATTATCTGTACTCTTCGAGTTTAAGTATTCCTTATATTTTTTATTTTGCAAATTATTTTTTAGAACTTTTCCAAATTTTATTTCTCCAATAATGAGTCCATCAAAGTATTCATTTCTACCGATTAATATAAATCCATTTAGAATTTCAATACCTTCAAATTGCTTACCAGAACCAATTCGTACAATATTTACTATGTGAATGCCTTTAAAATCATTATTATGATAAATAATGGCTCCATTGATTTTAGCCAGATTTTTTTCGAAAAATGTAAATATGTTTTTAATCGGATTTACCGATTGATTTTTGCTTTCGTGTTTTTTATTATCTATCAATTGTGTAATACTTATAAGAGTTTGTATATATTCTTTTAAAGGAATATTTGTAATTAAAACAAGTTCTTTGTTAGATTTATGGACTATAGGTGCATAATTTAAGATATCATCTAAATCTTGAGCGGTTTTATAAAATCCATTTTCTTTTATTGTATCTTTAATTTGTTGGAATTGGTCTCCATATGGATATGCAGATTTTTTTTGAAACTGCTGTTTTCTGATATTATAAATAATTTTTGAAAAAACAATAAAAAATAAAAAATTTATTAAAAAAGAGTTATAATCAAAAAGTGACTTTAAAACAATTGGAAGAATATTAAATGCTAAAAGAAATCCAACAAAATATAAAATCCAACTATATGATTTGAAAATTGATCTTTTATTTGTAGGTCTTGTCTGAACAGAAGAAATTTCTTCGACATATTGTATAAGTGATGGATATGAGTCATTAAACATTGTTTGTTTCTCTCTGTATATAGTTACACGGAAAGATTATATTGCTATTTTTATAATATACAAAATAATTATCCAAGCTAAAATTCTTTTATATATTTCTGATGCTAAATTCTGATGTATTTTATCAATATTGGATATCAATGTTGAAGTTAAATAAATGTGATTTTCTCCATTATTTTTATTATTAATTAATGCTAAAATGATCAATTTATCTCGTCTATTTTAGCAAAATTCATTTTCTTAGTTTGAGAATGGACTCCATCTAATACTAAGACAAGTGGAACATTTATCTTTAGTTTATCAAAATCGATTTATTTTGATAAACCGTATTTTTTTATGAAAATACACTTAAATTATATATAATTATTCTTTTAATATATGGATAAGTATTTATTAAATTTTTATCTATAAATTATGCAATGAAAAATGAGCTGGAGGAAATCTCTAGGAAAAAATCAATACGAACTATTAGTTTAAGTATTTAATAATATTAAGTATTTCTATCTAGATCTTCTTTAGAGGAGCTTTCATCAAAGATCTCATTACACTTTCTACACATATACTTTATTTTTTTGGGACGTATGGTAATACCAAATGTAACAAGGAACCAACCAATGCCAGAATATTCGGCTTTTGGGGTCACCATGTGATGGTATTTATTGAATCCATCTCGGCACGTTTTAAGAGTGATATCCTTTTGATGCGATACAGATGCAATTTTTTCAGACATAAAGCCTCCTTATTTGGGTATTGCATAGAAAACTCTATAGCATAACTTGCTTCCCGTTTTCTACATTGAATTATAGATACTCTTAGTTTGAGCTTATGTGCTAGTAAAAAGAATTCTCAATGGTGAATCCATTTTTCACTGCTTCCATTTTGGAGTTTGGCTATGAAAGATTCTAATTTTCTCTTTCCATTAAAAGAGAAATCGAAACCAATTTTAAAGTGGGCGGGTGGAAAAACAAATTTATTACCTCAGCTTATTAAAGTTTTTCCTAAGAATTTTAAAAGATATATTGAGCCATTTATTGGTGGTGGTGCGGTTTTCTTGTCATTGAAAAAAGGCACTTCAGCTATTATTAATGATTATAATGAAGAAATTTTTAATTTATATATTGGTGTTCGAGAAAATCCGGCAGAGATTGCAAAATATTTAGACTCATTTTCTTCTCTATATTCTGAAGAATTTTATTATAAATTAAGAAAAGAAATTCCAGAAAATAAATACGAAAAAATGGCTCGAACAATTTTTTTGAATAAAACTGGATTTAATGGTCTCTATAGGCAAAACTCTAAAGGTGATTTTAATGTACCGTTTGGAAAAAGACTCTCTTGTCCAAGCCTTTATGAATGGGACAATTTGTTTAAGGTCTCTGAGAGGCTTAAATATGCACAGATTCTAAATGATGATTTTGAGATGATTATCGATCAATCGGGATTAGGAGATTTTGTCTATTGTGATCCGCCTTACGAACCTCTATCTATTACTTCTTCTTTTAATTCCTACAATAGCATTGGCTTCAATAGAAAACAGCAAATTCGATTATTTGAAGCCTGTGTGCGGGCATCTAAAAGAGGTGCTTGTGTTGCAATTTCAAATTCTAATTCAAATTTTATTTTAAATTTATACGATGATTTTTTAATTAATAAGTTATTTGCTAAAAGAGCAATAAACTCGGATGGAAATAAAAGAGGAAGGATTGAGGAGATTCTTGTATTGATTTGCGAAGAGAGCTATTCGAGTTTTTATTTCAATCAAGATATAAGAAATTCAACAGAATGCTCTCTTACTTAATTAAACTGCTTTTTTGTGAGGAATAAGATCTGGAGCGACTTTGGAAGCAGTTTCTTGGTCGTTTTTAAGAACGTCATCCTTCTTAGAAACTCTATTTGGCAACTTAATATCAGTAACAAGGCCAAGTTTTTTTAGAGTGGAGATCATAATCCAAGTTTGGTCAAGTTGCCACCATTCCCATCCGTGACGAGCGGCTCTTGGTTGGGCATGGTGATTATTGTGCCAACCTTCGCCAAACGCAAGGATACCTACCCACCAATTGTTACGGGAATCATCATTGGTGTTGTGTGGGCGAGTCCCCCATTTGTGGGTTGCAGAGTTTACAAACCAAGTTACATGGTAACCCGAAACAAGTCTTACGAAAATACCCCATATTATGAAGCTCATTCCGTTATACCAGTCAAATCCAGCTGCACTGCCTAGAACTCCGCCAAGAGCAAATAAAGCAAGACCCACTGCAATTTGAATTAGGATCATGTTTTTTTCTAAGAACATGAAATATTTAACTTTTGCAATATCAGGACAGTAGTGTGAAACCTCTTCAATGGAATTTAAGTCAGCACGTCTATTGAAAATAAAGCCAATATGCGAATGCCAGAAGCCTAAATTCATGTCATGTGGGTCATATTTAGTATCCGAATATGCATGGTGGACTCTATGCTGTCCAACCCAAGAGATGGGTCCGCCTTGGCAGGCAAGAGTCCCGCAAAAGGCTGCAAAGTTTTGAATAATTGAATTTGCTTTAAAGCCTTTATGGCTGAGAAGTCTATGGAAACCAAAGGTAATACCCACCATACCTGCAAGGTAATGCATTACAGCAAATACAATGAAAGCTTGCCAAGTAAAATAGTACCAGCACAAGGTCAATGCTATGATGTGCACTGCGGAAATCCAAATGAAGTTTCTCCAATTAAATTTCGTTATTGATGCAGATTCTCTTAATTTCATAAATACCTCTAAAATTTGAAAAAAGTGTTACCCACTCTTCATGAGTTCTAACGGCAATTCTAAAGCATTGTGAAGGCTTTAAACGTAAAAGAACTGTAAAGATGTTTAAGTGTATGAATTTATTTGATTATCTATATTATGATCGGCTTGATTATTAAGGAATTCTATATATTTGTAATTTAAGTATATTTTTTTAAATCCCTGTTAGGACTTGATTTTTAAGTATTCATTGTAAATATCTTTTGAACTTTGCTCGTATTTTTCTGCTAAGATTTTACAGGCTTCTTTTATATGTATTCCTTTTTTTACTAACTCCAAGCTTTCAAAGGCTATTTCTTCTAGAGATTTATCTAATTCTTCATCTAAGATTTGCTCAATATTAACGGTAATCACAAATTCTCCTTGAATTTCAGATTTTTTTTCCACTTTTTGTAATATATCATCAATATTACCATTAATATGTTCTTCAAATTTTTTAGATATTTCTCTGGAGAGCGTTAATTGAATTGGCTCATTGATAAAGTATTCTTTTATATTTTTTAATGTATCTATAATTCTTTTTGGGCTCTCAAAAAAAACAGCAATACATGGAGCAATTGTTTTCCAGCGTGCAAATTCCTTACACTGATCTTTTTTGTTTCGTTCTAAAAAGCCTGAAAAAATTGTGCGAGGTTGAATAAATCCACTCGCTGCAAGTGCAGAAGTCATACTACTTGGGCCAGGAATACTTAATATCCGAATTCCATGTTTATGAGCTGACCGTATGAAAAAACAACCCGGATCTGAGATGCAAGGAGTCCCAGCGTCAGAAACAACGGCAGCGCTTTTGGAGTCTGAATTTAATAATTTATTAATTAAATATTCAGATTTTTCTTTTTCATTATGAACATGAAGACTTTCAAGAGAAGATTTTATACCAAAATTATGCAATAATTTGCTTGTATGTCGTGTGTCTTCACAGGCAATAAAACTAACAGAAGATAAAATACTTTGAGCGCGTTGAGAAAAATCACTTAAAGTACCAATGGGAGTCGCTACGATATAAAGAACAGGTTCAGACATTATTTTCCTTAATTAAATTTAAAAACTTCTGCACTATATTTGCCTTTTTCATCTCGCTTAATCGTGCCAAAAGGATGTTTAACATCGTGGGTAAAAAATAACTTCGCATTTTTAGAATAAAGATCATCTAATAAAATCTTTTTTTCATTTATCACAAGTTCTGGAAAACGATCATATCCCATGGATATTGGTATATGCATCCAAGCAAAACCCGGTATGAGATCACTCGCAAAAACAACTAAGTCATTGTCTAAGTGAATTTCTGCAAGCATTAGACCTGGAGTATGCCCATGTGAAAAACGAAAAGTGACCAAGGGATTTAAATCACATTTCCCATCACTATCAACTAAAACAAGCCGGCCTGAATTATCAAGCAATTTATTTAACTCTGGAATATATGAGGCTTTGTCTCGCGGGTGAGGGTTTTGAGCTCTTAACCATTGCTCTTTTCCTACATAATATTTAGCATTTGGAAATAAAAGTCTTAAATTACCGTCTCCAAATGCAGAAAGGAGCCCACCTGCATGGTCGAAATGTAAATGAGATAGAACCACTGCATCTATTTGTTCATGGGTAAAATTATTTTTATTTAAATTTTTTATGAGAATGTGCTCACTTTCAATGACTCCATATCTTTCTTTCAGCTTGGGTTCAAAAAAAGCTCCAACGCCTGTCTCAAATAAAATATTTTTACCTGTATTATCTTGAATGAGTAAAGCTCTACAAGCTAAATTAATTTTATTATCTTGATCACATTCAACCCATGTTTCCCACATAGCTTTAGGAGCGTTACCAAACATAGCGCCGCCATCCAATTTTTGGGTATTTCCTTCGATTGGAATAATCTTCATTTTCAGCTCCAATTTTCATAAATTTGTTGGTTCATAATTTTGATCAAAATAAGGTTTTTTTAATTGTAAAAAAGGTAGAATTTTATTCAACATAATTTCAGTGTTAATGATTACCCATTTTCCTTGACGTTGAATATTCGGATTTGGAAGAGGAAAAGTTTCTTTAGAAGAAATATTATTCCTAAATAATAAAGTCTTTAATATAAATGTTTCAATAGAATTTAAAACTTCAGGTCTTAATTCTTTACCGTCATTTTGAAATAAATCACCCGTTGGAGAATATAGTTTCAATTCAGGAACTAACTTTACCCCATCAGATTCAAACTTTATTACTGCTTTTTCTGAATAACCCGTAATCTTATTAATTTTGTTTTCAAAGGATGAAAAATAAGCCTCTCCAGATGGGGATGAAAAATAATCAGATAATATATTGGAATTTTGGCGAATTCTTTCTGAAAAATCGATCAGCTCATTTTGTATTCTTATCATGTCAAATAAAAATGAGACGCTTAAAATATTTTTAGCAGTATGATTTTCTAACAAATAATCTTTGCCTATTGAAGTAGTAGATTTTAAAGTATTATCTTCGTCACTATTCTTTTGGGGGGTTAGAAGTTTTTCTATAAAAGATAAATTGTTGGAGTAAACTAAAGTTTTACCTTTTAGAGCCCAAAAAACTTTTAATTTTAATTTAAAATCCGTATTGATGAATTCTATTAATTCTGAAAAATTCTTTCTAAAAGTGTCTCTTTTAATTGATAATCTTCCGCAATAATCCCAAGGATTAATTTTGATTGAACAAATAGTATTTAAAAGTTGTTGAGGATCTGTTACTGACAAACTTATATGCGATTCTTTTATGCTTTGATCTGTATTTGTATTTAAAGTTTCAACTGAAATATCTATAGAATATTTTTTTAGATAATTTTCTACTTCTTTGTTAGTTTTGTTAATTAAGATCTCTTGTAATAGATTTGTTTTATTTAAATAAGGTGATAATGCTAATAAAAAAGTGTTTTTAGCAGATAGATTAAGCTGTATAGCGCCGCCTAATAACAATATTTGTCCATTCCAAAGTTCTTCTAATAAGGAAGATAAAGGTTTAGAAAAAGGACTGTTTTCATTTTCAAGTAAAAATGATTCACTGTTCTGGGGTGTGATTTTCTCCAAATTTGATAAAATTATATTGTTTTCTTTCTGATATCCGTATAATTTCGGGTCAAATATTTCATTTTCATCACTCGATTCTTCTTCGATAAAGTTAAGGTAATCACTTAAAACCTCATCGAGTTTTTTAATGGAACGATTGCTATGTTGAGGTTTCAAATCTAATATAACAAAACCAGAAGCGCCAATGTTTTTGTCTGTGGCCATTTTTAAATTATTTGCTTCTTCACTCTTTTCATTTTTCAGTATTAAAGAAAACTTTTCATCGATATTTTGCGGGTAATTAAAAGAAGCAGCAAATGCAGTTTTCCCAACTTTTTTTGCAAGTGAAGAGATTTCAAGTGTATTATTTTTAGAATTTTCAAATAAATAAAAGATAAGTGAGCCTATGACTAAAGAAATAATAATTAGGATCCCAATTGTATACTTAATTATTTTTGAAAAATTTTTCATAAATCACCCAAACCCTAATTGTAATTAACGAAAAAGTTCAAATAATTTCCTTGCAGCTTCCATCCTTTTTGCTTCTTCTGATTGGGGATCGGTTCTGCAAAATTCCACTAGATCTGTTGGAATAGCAGATAAAAAACGTGATGGTTTTGGTTCTCTTTCTGCATTGCAGGAACGTCCTTTTTTTCGGAATCCACAGTGAGATATATACAATCTGTATTTAGCCCTCGTTATAGCAACATAAAATAATCTTCGCTCTTCTTGTTCACCATTTTTTACTGCAATACTTCTTTCATGTGGTAAAATTCCTTCTTCAACACCAATAAGAAAAACATTTGGAAATTCAAGTCCCTTTGATGAGTGAATCGTCATGATCTGAACTTTCCCAGAAGTGTCATTTGCAGACTCAAATTTTGCTTCATCGAGATGGAGAGCATCAATGACAGATTGAATATTTTCTTTTTCAAGTTCAAGCTTTTCTATAACTTTTAAAACTCTTTCAACAATATCCATCCGAAATTGTGCAATCTGCATATTAGCAGAAGATACTAAAATATCTTTTTTCAGGCCAATATTCTCATAACATTGTCTGAGAGAAGATGAAATATCAACTATTCCTTCAGAGTATTTTAGTTTTGCACCAAAATTATCCCATAAATGCACAAATTCTAAAACCCCTTTGTGTGTATTGGAGAATTGTTTTAAAGCATCTAAAAAAGAAACATTCGATTTTGTTTTCTGAGATTGTAAATATATTTCTTTAATTTTTTCAAGAGTTGCTATTCCAACTCCTCTTGAAGGTAAATTTAATATGCGAAATAAGCTGTTTAAATCTGAACTATTGTGGGCAAGTTTCAGATAAGAAAAGAGATCTCTAACTTCTTTGCGGTCAAAAAATTGGGTGCCACCATGAATATGATAAGGGATTTTCTTTTCAGTGAAAACTTGTTCAAGTGGAAGTGATTGACTGTTTGATCTCACTAAAATTGCTATTTGATCGAGGTTGAAATTCTGACAGGATGATCTTAATTTTAATATATTTTCTGCAACAAAAAGAGCCTCATCTCTCTCATTTTCGCATTCTTGAATAATAATAGAGTATTTATTTTCTTGTTGGCTCCACAATTCTTTTCCTAATCGCTCCGTATTTTCTCTAATCACACTATTGGCTGCGTTCAAGATATTTGGGCTGCAACGATAATTTTGTTCTAAGGTAACTTTTTTAGCTTCTGGAAATGCCAATAAGAAATCGGAAATGACAGATGGCTTAGCTCCTCGCCAAGAATAAATACTTTGATCATCATCTCCTACAACGCATACATTTCTTGATTTTGAAGAGAGCATACAAATAAATTCAAATTGTGCATGGCTCGTGTCTTGATATTCATCAACCATAAAAAATGAAATATTATTTTGTATTCTTTCTAAAAGTTGAGGATTTTTTTTAAATCCAATGACAGCTAAGTACACAATGTCGTCAAAATCTACTAAATTATATAATCTTAATCTACGGTTGTATGAGTTAAATAATTGTTTTAAAATTTTGCTATCGAAAATATTTTTTTTGAGTTGAAAGTCTTCATCAGTATAAAGGCAATCTTTAAAATGTGAAATTTTTTGGGCTGCATCTTGGAGAGAAAGTATGTCTTCAAGATGGAACTCGCGAATAGATTCTCGTAAAAGATTTTTACTTTCGCTTTCATCTGATATTGAAAAATTTTTTTGTAAGCCAAATTCAGCATGATTATTTCTTAGCAATTTTAAGGCAAATGAGTGAAAGGTTGAGAGTTCAACTTTTTTTGCTAATTTTTCACTGACAATCGTAGCTAATCTTTCTTGCATTTCTTTTGCGGCTTTGTTGGTAAAACTAACAGCCACGATACTTTCTGGGCGTATGCCTGAGTGAATCATCCAAGCAATACGCGAGGTAATAACCTTTGTTTTACCAGTCCCTGCTCCAGCAAGAACAAGTAATGCTCCTTTTGAAGATATAACAGCTTCTTTTTGCTCATTATTAAGTTGATTTAAAATATGTTGCATAAAAAATAATTTACCTATTAAAATGCACCAATAAATAAAAATGAGTTAATATCATTTCCATAAATACTGATTGTCAGAGATGATATAGCTAAAAACGGACCGAAAGGAATTGCAATAGAGAGGCCTTTTTTTGAATAAATTCCAATTATAATTCCAATAATAGCCCCAATTATACAAGCTAAAAACAAAGTCAATAAAACTCCTTTCCATCCAAGTACAGCTCCAATAAATGCAAGATATTTGATATCTCCCATTCCCATTCCTTCTTTGTGGCGTAAAAATTCATAAAGTTTTGAAATACAAAATAATCCACCGCCACCAATTGCTATACCTATTAAACTTTCTACCCAGCCCATCTCTGGATTTAGAAAACTGATTAAAAAACCAACTATGATTCCTGGAAGTGTGATTGAGTTTGGCAAAATTCTGTATTTAATATCAATAAAAGATAAAGGTATTCCAGTATATAAAAGCCATAGTGAAATAAAGAAAGGGGCGTAACCTGAGTAGTGAAAACGACCAAACTGAAAAAAATTATTAGAAAATAAAAATGGAAATGAATCAATAATAATATAAGGGTTTAAAAATTTAAAAAAGATAAATACGGTTAAAAATCCGCATAAAAATTCTACAAATGGATATTGCAATGATATTTTTGTATTACAGTTTTCACATTTCCCTTTAGTATAAATATAACCTATTATTGGAATGAGAGCTATTAGAGAAATTGTTTTTTTACATGATGGGCATGAACTTCTTGGTAATATAAGTGAAATATTATTCGGCAGACGATAAATAACAACATTTAAAAAACTGCCAATACTTATTCCAAAAATAAAAACAAATATTCCGAAAATAATATTCAATGTATTTAATTCGTATGGCATTTGTTTTTCCTTGACAAATTAAGAGTCTTCAATCAACTATTCTAAAGGATAGTTTCTGCCTTATAAATTACAGCAAAAGGCTAAACAATAGAATTGAACATGAGAAAACTATGAAATCAATCTCAAAAAACAGAAAAGCTTGGCACGACTACTATATTGAAGAAAAGATAGAAGCAGGTGTGAGTTTAAAAGGCAGTGAAGTAAAAGTATTACGTGATGGGCATGGGAGTATCGTCGAAGGATACGCTATGGTGCGTGATGGACAAGCTTGGCTTGTGAATGCTTATATTCCATCGCTAAAACATGCAAGTTACTTAAATCATAGCGAAAGAAGAGATAGGAGACTTCTCTTACACAGAAATCAAATCGAACGCCTCGATGCAGCAACTCGGCAAAAAGGCTATACACTCATTCCGCTTGAAATCTATTTTGATGATAATAATCGGGTGAAAATTGAACTTGGTCTTGCGAAAGGCAAAGCGCATCACGACAAGCGTGATGCGGAAAAGCAAAAAGATGCTAAAAAAGAGGCACAAAAAGCAATGAAGAGATATTAATCGACTTCCACGTTTAGAATAAACTCTTTATCTGTATCAAAACTATTGGCTGTTGTGAGCAGTCCTTTTTGTCTTGCAACAATTTTTATTGCTGTTTTTCCTTTGCCAATAAAAGCAAATTTGTAAATTGCGCTTCCAGAGGCTCCTATGAGACCATTTTTAGGGGTACAACAGGAGGCTTTGCCTTCATAATTGACAAAAGCATTGTTGTAGCGCGGCTCTAAATATGAATATGCTGTAGTGCTTATATCCCTGACAACCAGCGCAATTTTTTCGTCTTTATCAATACTTACTGAAACAGTGTCTTTGTCGACACCATCAACAACCAAATAGCCATTGATTTTATATCTTTGTATTTCTTCATTTGAGGGCATATTTGTATTGCTTGAGGATGAAATACAGCTACTGAGTGCAAAAGGTGCAGATAAAAGTAGACTTGCCATTGTAATATACTTTTTCATAAATTTTAACTCATGCTACAAGTTAGTTTGGTTAATGATTCTTTCCCTGTAAGCAAAACGGAATCCCATGAGCGACGAGCTTCATCACCTTGAAACTCTTCATCATATGTTTCCAAAAGATCTTGAATCCCATCTGCGTCTTCCAGCAGACTCAAAGCATTTACTGCTGAGCGGAAATAGCGTGCTGCTTCATTGGGATGGCGTTTTACTTTTAGGCACAAGCGACCCATTTCTTCATACCATTGTGCCTTTTCTTCTGGCAGAGCGTATTCACCGCTTTCCCCAAGTAAGTAGATATAAGAATTGAGAGCTCGCACATGATCGCGTGCAGCAATCATTTCTGCAATTTTAGGTGAAAGTGATTGAATTGTCTTGCGAGCGCGGACCTGTTCTCTTCGTTTGTCCTCTATGCTTTCTTGTGAATTTCTCTCAATGATCCGTTCACAATAAGCTTTTAGGAGGCGTAAATCTTCTGGAAGTACTTGATCTCGTTCGGTTTCAAGAGTTGGGTTGATTTGACGAAAAAGACTCAGCAACTCTGAAGGTTGAACGTGTAAGTAGCTTGCGAGGACTTGTATAGCCCATGGCCTCTCATCAGGCCATACTCTTTCAGCTCGTTCCATTTGCCTAATCAGTTCGTGCATATCCATAGCTTCTCCTTGATGGCTTCTTCTCATTTAATACAATACAGCAAACAACAAGCCCTTAAACATTGGCCAACAAATACATGCGACTTTAGATTGCAACGGTCAAGACAATTTTTTGTCTCTGCTTCAATCTCTTTGGTTTAGATTCCTTGAATACAAATAGGTTATCAGAATATTTGGCTGCTAACTACATGAAAAGCAATGTCAAACAAATTTATGTACATTTCATAAGAACAACTTAAGTGAATTTTGTTTTGTTTAAAAAATAAGCACAGTTTCGGTTATCTCTTTTTTAAAAAAGAGTGAATCAGAAAAGACACACTTTCTCATAAAAAAAAGCAGAACAGACTAAAAAAACTAAAGATTTATTTATAAAAAAACTGGCATAATTTTTGCTTGTTGATTTTAGTTGCAAACTTTGTCGAGACAAATTTATTGCGTTTAACCTAATAAAGGGGATATACATGCATACACTTTTGAATACAATAAAAAACATGAACCAAAGTTCAAATTTAGGAACATCTGCAAATATGACTAAATTAATTGCGGAAAGTATATTTAAAGATTTAAAATCTCATGGTTTTGCAGACAAGGATATCGTTGCCGTTTCATCAGAAATTCTGAATAAATTAACAGATGATTTAAGAAATCGACTTGAAAAAAAATAAGTATAAATTATTAAAAATAAAAAACTGAAAAAGCCTGAAAGAATTCTCCATCAGGCTTATGAGGCGGGTCAGATTGTCTTAAAAACAATTCTGCATTTAAAGAAACAGGTTAAAATTAATTAACCTGCTTTTTTGAGATGTTTGTCAGAAGTTTTTCTTGCAACTACTTTTCTAGCTGTTGTTTTTCTTTTTGCTTTCCGTTTGCGAGTTTTTGAGACTACTGAAAGCTTAGTCTTTCTCTTAGCTTTTCTTTTAGTCTTTTTTACGCCAGTTTTTTTTGCACTTGTTTTTCTACGTTTTCTTTTCGTAGCAGTTGTTTTTTTGCCAGCAGTTTTTCTACGTTTTCTTTTCGTAGCAGTTGTTTTCTTGCCAGCAGTTTTTTTACGTTTTCTTTTCGTAGCAGTCGTTTTCTTGCCAGCAGTTTTTTTACGTTTTCTTTTCGTAGCTGTCGTTTTTTTGCCAGATGTCTTTCTACGTTTTTTACCAGCAGTTTTAGTTTTAGTGCCAGCTTTTTTTCTTCTCGTTACCATGACGTTTCCTCTCTCACATCACTGAAGACGTTTATTTTTGCCACATAGCGTCTCTCGACGCGTCTATTGCGCAATCGAGCATCATCACGACGCATTCTTTTTGCGCTTTCAATTTTTATCGTCATCGGTAAAAATACCTTGAGTTTATTTTGTGAGTCTGCATGCAGAGTAAACAACTTTTTGGCTAAAGAATGAAAAAAATAGCTTTGAATAATTTGTTAAAGTACAATAAAATCAGGTGTTTAAATGAGTAAAGTGAATTCAGTGACAACTTCTTTTGTTCCAGATGGGAAAACAAAATATTGTTTTCTTTTTGGCGCATCAATTGAAAAATCTCTTTCTCCAGGTCTTCACACGAATTGGTTTCAGAAAGAAAATTTGAATTGCATTTATCTTCCCATGCCAGTTACAACCGTAGATTTATTTTCTGCATTAGTATTAAATCTCGTTGAGACAGAAGGATTTATTGGAGGAAATATCACTTCTCCATATAAAAATAGCATAGTGAATATGAATATTTTTGAAATGACAGAAAGTGTGCAAGCAATACAGGCTGCAAATACAATATACCGAAATAATAGAGGAAACTGGTGCCTTGAAAACACAGATATTTTTGGGGTTAAAAAATCAATTCAACATCTTATAACTAAAGAAGAAAAGTACTATGCACTTGTTTTAGGTGGAGGGGGTGCAGCCGCTGCCGCATTATATAATTGCAGTCAAGATAAGAACTGCTTAAAAAGTATTTGTTTTACTCGAAATCCGTCTAAAACAATTGCTTGCTTTCCTCTTCTTACGCAGCAAAGGAATGTTGCAGTGCATTTTCTAGTAAATGAAGAACTCAATAAAACGATAGAGCAAATCTCTCAGGAAAAAGTTAATCTTGTAATTATCAATTCTCTGCCAATTGGTTTCTCATCAGGCGAAAAGAATTTATTTGTGCACTATGTGATTGAGCGCGCTCTTCTTAATATGAAGAAAAATTATATTTTTTATTTTGATATGATTTATACTGATACTGTAGCAACATCATTTGCAAAAAAGAATAAAATAAAAGCCATCAATGGGAAAAAAATGCTAGAAGAGCAAGCAAAGAAAAGCTTTGCTCTTTGGCGAGAACAACTTTTAAGAGTTAAGTAATAAATCAGCTACTGTATGCAGAGTTTCATCTTTCTTGCAAAAAGCAAAGCGTACCCATGGCAAGCTTTTAGGTGGTTGCTTGTAAAATACTGAAACGGGGATTGTTGTTACTCTATGAGTTTCAACAAGTTGACGTGCATATAACACATCAGACATATCTCCCGCCAGTCCTTCAAAATTCGCTGTTAAGAAAAATGTACCTTCACAACTGCTTGTGTGGTAACCAGCTCTCTCAAGCACGGATTTCAAATAATTTCTTTTTATTTCATAACTTTTCTTCTGCTCAGACAAATAGTTTTCAAACCATTTTTTATCAGACATGACATCTGCCAATCCAAGTTGTGTGAATGGGCTTGTGCAAAAAACGGTTGCTTGATGAACGATACGAATGGCATTTGTTAAGTTAGCTGGAGCACAAATCCACCCTGTTTTCAGTCCGGTAAAGCCAAATGTTTTTGCAGCGGAACTGATTCTTGCAACAAGATGTTGAATCTTTGGGATTGTGCAGAGAGAAATATGTTTATGTGAGGCATAGGTTAAATTTTCATAAACTTCATCACTTAATACGATTGCATTATTTTTTAAAACCTTTGATGAAATGCGATCAATTTCATCTTCGCTAAAAACTTTTCCTGTTGGGTTGTGAGGTGAATTAAAAATAAGAAGTGAAAATCCCCCAGCTGCAGCAGCATCGAATTCACTCCAATCAATTGTCCAGCCCCCTCCCCTTACACCAATGGGCGTGTCAGGAGAATGCAATCTAATGGGAACAACTTCGCCTCCTGCATTAGCAATTGCTTGATAATAGAGATCGAATGCGGGTTCAAAAACGATCACTCTATCGCCAGGATTGATAAAAGCATTGATAGCGCTATACAGGGCTTCTGATGCGCCAGTTGTAATTGTTATTTCACTTTCTGGGTCATAAATAACTCCAGTAGTTGATTCCACATAATAAGAAACTTCCCTTCTTAATGCTTCTTCTCCTTGGGAAGGTGAGTATTGATTGTGGCATGACAATACTTGTTTAGCGATGGAATCAAGCAAGCGGGTAGGACCATAAAAATCAGGAAATCCTTGGCCAAGGTTTACGGCGTTGTAAAGCTTTGATAATGCAGTCATTTCTGAAAAAATGCTTTTTTGGGTCGCACTCCAACGTTTTGCAATTCTGTTTGTGGTTTGCATCATAATACCTTTAGATAATTTTAATAATTTTCACACATTCATGCTATAAAACAGCTTTAAAATATGCTTTATTGGCAAGTTGTGAAAGCGAGCCTTTAAAAGAGGAGCTATCAATTTGTGTTATCAGGAAACCACTTTTCTATCAAGTTTGTGCCTGATTTCTTAAAATTTCGAGAACTATATAGATATAATAATATTATTGAAGAGGCTATAATGAAGAAGAGAGGGCATAATTTAAACCCATTTGAGTATAAATTGTTATCCGATTTGCTTCATTTAGAAAAAAATTTAGATTATTCTGGAAAAAGTATTTTACTGAATCTACAAGTTTCAGGTGGTATGGATAGCATGTGCCTTTTGCATGCTTTGACTAAAGTTTTGCATTCAAAACTTTTTAAAACAAAAAATCAGTTTAAGTTAATAGCCCAGCATTTTAATCATAAAAAGCGTGGAGATGAATCGGATCAAGATGCAGAACTGATCCAAAAAATTTGCTTAGAAACTGGTGTTCCACTTTATCTTGAAATCGCAGAAGAAAAAACCTTTAGTGATGGAGAAAAAAATTTTCAAAACAGCGCGCGGAAATGGCGAAAAAATAAAGCTTTAGCATTATCTGAAAAAATAAAGAGTGAATTGAGTTGTGAGCATTTTTATATCGTAACAGCGCATCATGCGCGCGATCATGTAGAGACCGTATTATTACATGTATTAAGGGGTTCTGCTCTGCAGGGTTTAAAAGGGATTCAAAAACTTTCTGATGATAAACTTTTTTATAGGCCGTTTGCAAAAATTAATTTTGAGGAAATTGAAGAATACTCAAAAGAATTTGATATTAAATATAGAGTAGATATGTCGAATTTATCTGATGATTATGATAGAAATTATATCAGAAATCATATTCTCGGGCATTTGAAAAAGTTAAGACCAAATTATCAGCAAGCATTTCATAAATTGTCAGAACATGCAATTGAGCAATTGATGCTTAATGAAACATTTCTTAATTCAAGTTTGCAGGGCAATTTTGTAATTGATAAGGGAACAAGATCTTCTGAGCTTTTTCATATTCTTATCCAGAAAGAGAAAAAATTGTTAGGGGTTGTGACAAAAAACTGTATAGACAATATTCTCTATGAAGTGGAGCTTATGTTTAAAAAGAAGATAATAAAAAAAGAGATTAAAATAAGTTCAGGATGGAAAATTCATTTGTCAAATAATAATAAAAACATTGAGATAGATGTTTTTAGAGAAAAATTATAGAAGAGTTAAGAAAGTATCCGATAAGGAATGACTTGACTTAGTGTGGTACCGTTGCAAACTGTTTAAAAGGGTGTAGAGATCGCCCGTTTAGTAGCATAATATGATACTTGATCGCCTCCAACCAAACCAGAGGCTAAAGTGAAAGGTAAGGAGCTCGAATGGGTAAAGAATCTTGGTTAAAAGCCGCGCTGGTGTGGGCAGCGATGATCGTTTTATTTGCTTTGTGTTTTAAATTATTATACAAACCCCACGAAGATGTTCAAAAAACATACCCACAATTTCAAAGTTATATTGAAAAATCTTTGGGCGACCAACAGAGTATTGTGAGTGTGACAGTTCGTTCTGATAATCTCCGTGGCGATGAAATTATAGCAAAACTCAAAGACAACTCAACTGTTACGACCTATGGTCCCGCCGACGATGGCGTGCGCTCTCAGTTACGTAAAGAACTGGAAGCTAAAAAAATTCCTATCAATTATGAAAAACCAGATGACAGCAGTGTTTGGTGGGTGAGCCTCATTACGATGTGGCTACCTGCACTATTAATTGTTGGACTTGTGCTGATGTTTCTTCGCAATATGCAAGGTGCAGGCGGCAAAGCCATGTCTTTTGGCAAAAGTAGAGCAAAGCTTCAGTCTGAAGGTGCAAATAAAGTCACATTTAAAGACGTTGCTGGTATTGAAGAAGTTAAGCAAGAATGTTCTGAAATTGTTGCCTTCCTAAAGGATCATAAAAAGTTCCAAGACATCGGAGCAAGAATTCCCAAGGGAGTTCTTATGATGGGAGCACCAGGAACAGGTAAAACTCTTTTAGCGCGCGCGATTGCGGGTGAAGCAGGAGTTCCTTTCTTTACAATTTCTGGCTCAGATTTCGTTGAAATGTTTGTTGGTGTTGGTGCATCACGCGTGCGTGATTTATTTGAAAATGCCAAGAAAAACTCACCTTGCATTATATTTATCGATGAGATCGATGCCGTCGGTCGCCATCGTGGTGCAGGTGTGGGCGGTGGACATGATGAAAGAGAGCAAACTCTCAATCAATTGTTGGTTGAAATGGATGGTTTCGAAGCAAACGACGCTGTCATTATCATTGCAGCCACAAATCGTCCCGATGTCCTCGATCCCGCTTTGTTAAGACCCGGCCGTTTTGATAGACGCGTTATGGTTGGATTACCTGATGTTCGTGGGCGTAAAGAAATTCTTAACGTGCACATGAAAAAAATTAAACATGCTGAAGATATTAACGTTGAACGAATTGCTTTAGGTACACCAGGTTTTTCAGGTGCTGATCTAGAAAATCTTTGCAATGAAGCTGCCCTGATGGCTGCGCGTAACGGCATGAAACGTGTGATTGAAAAAGATTTTGAAGCTGCAAAAGATAAAATTCTAATGGGGCCAGAGCGGAGAAGTGCTGTTCTACCTAAGGAAACTATTCGTGTTACTGCATATCATGAAACTGGGCACGCACTGGTTTCGCATTTTTTAAAGTCACGGGAAAACGTACATAAAATTACTGTGATTCCACGTGGACAAGCCCTTGGTGTGACTGCGTATCTGCCCAAAGAAGATGTCTATGGCTATTCCAAAGAAGATTTATTGACGACGATTGCTTATGCGATGGGTGGACGTGCCGCTGAAGAAATTAAGTTTTCACAATTCACAACCGGCGCTTCAAACGATATTCAAAAAGCTACAGATCTTGCCCGCCGTATGGTTTGTCAGTTTGGTATGAGCCGTCTTGGACCTATAAACTTTGGACAAAAAAGTGAAAATCCATTTTTAGGCCGTGACTGGGGTGAGTCTCGTAATTATTCTGAAACTCTAGCGCACGAAATTGACATGGAAGTTTCTAAAATTATCAACACTCAATATGAATTAGCAAAACAAGTTCTTGTTGAGCACATGGATATATTTGAAAAAGTTTCTAATATTCTGCTTGAAGTTGAAACTCTGGACAGTGAAGAGTTTCTTGAAATTATCAATAACAACGCAAGCGCTGAGAAAATTAAAGAAATCCAGCTGAGCAAAACATTAAGTGGCAACAGCGATGGAAGTGATGCTTCAGGTTCAAAGTTAGACGCGACAAACACGAGTGCGATAAACCCATTGAACACCACTCCGACACCAGCTTAACTCACAAATAAGCTTAGGTAAAAGTGAAGGCTAGGAAAGCGAAATTTTTCCTAGCCTTCACTTTTTTGTATATATCTAATATTACAGTAATTAATTTTATACTTGTTTATCGTAATCTTTAATATCTTAGTAATATTGGCTTAATTAAATTTGTTGGACTGTCTAAATTTTTTTGCTATGTTTTTTTTCGTTCGGTTATTTAAGAGGAACTTTGAATGAAAATAATTAGAAAAAAATTGTCATTATTGTTTATGAATATTAATTCTTTTATAGATAGAGAGAAATTATGTTGTATTTTTTTCAGTGCTTTCTTCTTAGCATTGATAGCAAACTTTTCTATTATTAGATATTTTACTGAAAAATATCTAGGGATCAATCTACTCAATTCTACAGAGTTGAAAGTTCATGCCATCGTTTCTGGAATACTTTCAGATCTTTTTGTAACGGGTATAGTTTCAATTATATTTATTACTCTTGTCTTTATCTCTAATAAATTTATTTTTAATAAATATTTGAAAAAAGTTTCTCAAAGAATCAAAGTCACTTTATTTTTTATGGCTTCATTTTTATTCTTATTTTTATTATCTTTTCATATTCCATATGTCAGTTTTTATTCTAGTCTTATAACTCCATTTCATTTGAAATACTTAATTGATCCTACTTTTTTAGAAGCAAGTGCAGCGTCTGTATTGGATTATCGGGTTTTAATAGCTTTTTTTATTCCTGCGTGTTTATTTCTTATCGTCTATTTTATTTTAAAAATACCAGCTCGATTAAAGTATTTTAAAATCATTTTTATTTCTTTATTGTGCCTCATGTATGGAGCTAAAAAATTAAATGAAGAATTGAATCGATCAGGTCGAGTGTGGACCCCTGTTCATTTAAAAGCCAATTTTATTGGAAACCTATTTTCTGCTTATATATTCAGCAAATCTTATGCAATTGGTGATCTTTCAAAAGAAGATTATAAAAATTTAGAGAATTATCTTGATAAAGAAGGAGAAGTTCCAAAAATACTCAATATAAAAAATGTCACTAAAGAAAATGAATTGAACCAATCTAAATGGGAAAGCCTGTTATTAGATTCTTCCTTAAAATCTGAAGATCGCTTGGGTAAAGATCTTAAACATCAAATTCAAACAAGAATTAAAAATAAAAATCCTTTATTAGTGTGGGTTGTCATTATTGAAAGTTTCAAGCCTGAAGATGGAAAGTTTCATTACCCAAATAGTCAAAAGACATTTCAGCCTTTTTATGACTCTTTATCTGCTTCTGGAATAGCCTTTACCAATGCTTGGACTGTTGGAGGAGTTACCCGCGCTGGGCAAGAAGGAAGTCTTTGTGGATCGTGGGTTGGGGAATATACAGCTGCTATGCAAGAGCTCCCTAATATAAACCCTGAATGTTTACCAGAACTATTGAAAAGAAAATATCATGAGAATGTCTTTTCTGCATTTTGGCATGGAGGACGTTTTGACTTTGATGGTCAAGGAATTTTCTGGAAAAAACATGGCATGGATTTAGTTATAACTAAGGAAAACTTTGACTTGAATCTCCCAAAAACTCCATGGGGAATGTCAGATAAAGTCCTTTTAAGAAGAGTTGCTCACGATTTAGATACTATCACTTTAGCAAATCAAAATAAAATTCAATTTCACACGGTGTTAACTGTCACAAATCATGACCCTTGGCACCTCCCTAAAGACGCAACAACAGAATTATTACAAAAGCATAAAGAGCAATTATATCTCCCTCCACAAATCACAACATCTTATACAGATGAGGCTTTAGAAGAGTTTGTTGGATTTCTTAAAACTAAAAAATATCCGCATTCACAAGGTGAAACATATTGGGATAACTCAATCATCTTTTTTGTAAACGATCATGGGCATGCTAAACCATCTTTACCTTATCCTGATGATATTGCCTGGGGGATTAGTGCTAAAAATAATGTGATTTTAGCAATAAAGAAGAGTCAGGCGAATTTAGTTATCAATGGTGGAATTGTAGAAAAAACTTTGCAAAAAAATTCACTTTATAAAAATAGAAATGGTGTTAAAATTCCAAACTTAGCAAGTCAGGCTGACATCTATCCTACAATTCTTGATTTCTTTGATTTTAAAAATATTTATTCACTGTCCGATTCCTTATTTGCCAATAAAAGAAGGTGGCCTGTTATGGTAGATCTAGGAGATTATGTTTTTGCTCCTTCACCTTATGAAGTTGGAACAGGGATGGTTTGGACAAGAAAAGATGCTCTTAGATCTAGAACCGATTCTATGCAAAATAATATGAATTATGATTATTATAATACGGCACTTGCATTATTTAAATCTTCTCAGTTTTTATTATTTAATGGGAATATCATTAAAAATGAAGAAAATAATACTGAGAACGTTATTTTAGTTAAAGCCTTTAATTAATGTGTAAAATAATAATTTTATTTTAAAAAATATTTTTAGT
Source organism: Fluviispira vulneris (assembly GCF_014281055.1). Classification (NCBI taxonomy): domain Bacteria; kingdom Pseudomonadati; phylum Bdellovibrionota; class Oligoflexia; order Silvanigrellales; family Silvanigrellaceae; genus Fluviispira; species Fluviispira vulneris. Next base: position 439,360 of record NZ_JACRSE010000003.1, read on the forward strand.
ATTCTAAGAGGCTTTTTAACATAAATAAGATTTTCGTTTAACTTAATATTTGGATAATGGATAAATGTTTTTATTTCGCCAATTTCATCATATTTTTCTTTGCCTTTAATAAATTCTAAGTCATTCAGTGATCCTATTTTATTAAAGGCTTGTTCTGTAATGAGAATATATTTTTTACCTGTTACAGAATTTTTTGATAATCTATGCAACATGATAACATCTATACCAGATAATTCTTGATATTGATTTATATTATAGAAAAGAATTTTACCCGAATGAATGATGAGTTTTAAATGTAAAGATTCAAGAGAACAACAGCTTTTACATTTGCATGTATTTACTGATGCTAATTTGCTTTTTGTATTCTCAAAAGCTTTAAAAAAATTTAAAATATTGTCCATGAAAATAGCAGCACGAATATGATCTGTTTCAGGCATATAGATAAAAATGGCATCACCTTCAAGTTTTGCGACTTTAAAAGGGTCTTTGATTTCGTTTAATAAAGATTTTAGAAACTCTGAAATTATAAATTGTCCATGCGCCCATTCAAAACCGTGCTTTTTAACAAATTGAGTGTAACCGCTGATATCAGCGAACAGTAACATGGCTTCGTTTTGCTGAATGATATTATTTTCCATGCTTATAAATATAACAAAATTAATGTAAAAAAATGAAAGTCAAAAAAGTGACAATTATTTTAAAATAAAGTTTTTTCAATCGCAAAAATTTAACAAGGAGTAAATATGCTATCGAAATTTAAGATTAATATGTATATGTTTTATCAATACTATATATTTTTATTTTAAGTATAGATGCATAAGCTGAGAATATCGATTAACTCTCGATACATTTAATATTTGATTCTGACTTAGATTTTAGGTTTGATTTTAAGCAGATTTCGTGTAAAAAATGAGGTTAGCTTGTCTGAATAGACATGGGTTTATTCTTTTTTTTATAAGGTTAAAAAATGAAATTATCTGGCGCAGAGAAATTTAGTAGAATATGCTCAGAAAATAGTAATTTATGGATGGGTATTGTCAACTTGACTCCCGACAGCTTTAGCGATGGAGGAGAATATTTTTCAGTCGATAAAGCCATGTCTCGTATTGATGCATTGGTAAAAAATGGGGCGCATATTCTCGACTTTGGCGGAGCTTCAAGTCGACCCAATTCCCCCTTAATCACTCCTGAAGAGGAGCTTGAACGCATTTATCAGGTGATTTTAGAAGCTAGAAAAAGAATTCCAGAGGGGGTTTTAATTAGCCTCGATACCTACTCTCCTCGAGTGGCACAAAAGCTTGCAGAGGAAGGGCTTATCGACCTAGTGAATGATATTTTTTCTGGTTTACGGACTGAAGCCACAAATGGAGTCATGCGAAATACAGCTGAAATAGCTGCTGAGTACAAGCTAGGATATATTTTGATGCATATGCAGGGGATACCTGAAAATATGCAGATAAATCCTAAATATAGTAATTGTTTATCTGAAGTAAAAGGCTTTTTGCAGGAAAGAATTCTCTTCGCTGAAAAATGTGGTGTGGAATCAATTGCAATCGACCCTGGTATAGGTTTTGGAAAATCACTCGAGAATAATTTAGAATTGCTTTCACAAAAAGGAATTGATTGCTTAAAAGAGTTGAATAAGCCTATTTTAATTGGTTTATCGCGAAAGTCATTTTTAGGAAAAATTTATCCCAATCTGACAGAACCAGTTATGCGTGATTGTGCGAGCAAAGAGTTTGAAAAAAAATGTCTCCAATTTGGAGCAAAAATAATTCGTTCGCATATTATGCCAAGTGAGTTAAATTTTAATTAAAAGTATTATAAAATAAATTTGCTTTGCTAAAATTTCTAATATTGGGAATAAAATAATGGATACAAATGAACTGTGGCATCTTCTTCAGATGCAAATGGATACAATTAAAAAAGAGTCTGACTCGAGCCATCATCCTGTTCTGGAAAGAGCTTTAGAGGCACTTAAAGAAACAATTGAAAATTATTTAAGTGAGCAAGTCACTGCAGGGCTTCCCCACCCTCACCCACGCAGCCGCATTTATCGGTCTGAGCCTAAAACTTGGGAAATCTATGAGAGTTCTTCACATGAAATACTCGATCTTATAAAGAAAAAAGCAAAAAATGCGCAAAAAAAACCGGCGTGTGTCTTCGATTTAGATGGCACTTTATTTGATGTCGGCTATAGAACTCTTGGTATTTTAAATGAATGGTTGGCTTCCGATGCCGCAAAACATTTTGATAAAAGACTTTTGCAGAAGATTGCAAAATTAAATTATAATCATATTGGTTACAGTTTATCACATGCGTTTGAAAACTCAGGTTTTGATTTAAGAAATCAAGAGACAATGAGCTTATTTTCTTCTGTAGAAAGATATTGGAAGAAGAAATTCTTTGATGGGGCTTCTTTAGTGAAGTACGATAAAATTATGGAAAATGCAGATATATTTGTACAAAAATTGAGTGAAAATAATATCGAAATATTTTATTTGACAGGTCGATATTTTCATTCAATGGCTAAAGGAACAGAACAACAGTTGTTGAATTTTAATTTTCCTTTTGATAAAAATAAATTAATTTTAAAGCACAATCCTCATGCAGATGATCAAATCTTTAAAGCCGAGCAAGTGCGAAAAATAGCACAAGAATATGAAGTTGTGGGTAACTTTGAAAATGAATATTTAAATATTGCATTTATGTCGCTTGAAGCGCGTGATGCTATTAATGTTATCGTTGATTCTCACCACTCTGGTCGACAGACCCCAGCGCTCGATTTGCCTATTTATCGTGTTTCTCGTTTTGAATTTTGATATTCTGTATGAACGAAACAAGGCTGCATTCTCGCTCCTTTAGGGGCGAGTGATTCACTTATAAGTTTAAATGAGTCTTTTATTTAAGAAAAGAAATTGGTGACCCTTAAGGGATTTGAACCCCTGTTGCCACCATGAAAGGGTGGTGTCCTGGACCTGCTAGACGAAAGGGTCATTCGCATAAATATATACCTAGCAAAAACAATTTTTAATAACAACATTGCATGAAAAGCAAATTTCTTGGCCTGAAGCTGAGTTTAAAACAATTTTTAATATTTATGTGATTTTGTTTTTGCTTATTTTTCTTTGCGATTGTGGCAATAAAAAAAAGCCAACCTATGTGGTCGGCTTATTCAAAGTTAGGAAAAATATGGTGACCCTAACCGGATTCGAACCGGTGTTACCGCCGTGAAAGGGCGGTGTCCTAGGCCTCTAGACGATAGGGCCACTTCTTCCGTGAAAAGGTAGGTATTCTTTCGCAAGAAAAGAGTCAAGCAGTTTTGAAATTTTTTTTTTCGTTTTGCCATTTCCTTGGAGATATTGACTTTTTTTATGGCTCTAAAAAAATTTTTGCTTCACGCTTTGTTCCAAAAGATCCGAGAAGAGCATAGCTATAGGAGAGAAGCATGTGAATCATGCCCTTTCTTGTGTTTTTGATGGAGGAATTTTTATGGTACAAGATCTTGATATGATGAAAAAAGTTTATTCAAACTTCAAATCAAACGTGGACTCTGCACGCAAACTTCTTGGACGTCCGATGACGTATACAGAAAAGATTCTTTACTCTCACCTCAAACCCGCAAATGGGGGACAAGGAACGGAACTTAAGAACTTTGGCAGAGGAAAAGACTATGTGGATTTCTTTCCTGACCGCGTAGCAATGCAAGACGCAACGGCGCAAATGGCCCTCTTGCAGTTCATGTCAGCGGGGATTCCAAAAGTTGCTGTGCCTTCCACAGTGCACTGTGACCACCTTATACAAGCAGAAGTCAATGCCGCAACCGACCTTGCCACTGCAAACCGCGACAATGCAGAGGTTTATGAATTCTTAGCAAATGTTTCCAGAAAATATGGCATTGGCTTTTGGAAGCCAGGCGCAGGGATTATTCACCAAGTTGTCCTTGAAAACTATGCATTTCCAGGCGGAATGATGATCGGTACAGACTCTCACACACCAAACGCGGGTGGCCTTGGTATGGTTGCTATTGGTGTGGGTGGTGCCGATGCCGTTGACGTGATGGCAGGTATTCCTTGGGAACTTAAATTTCCTAAACTTATCGGTGTGAAGCTCACAGGCAGTCTAAAAGGCTGGGCTTCAGCAAAAGATATTATTTTAAAGCTAGCAGGGATTTTAACTGTAAAAGGCGGTACGGGCGCAATTGTTGAGTACTTTGGCTCTGGTACAGCTTCTCTTTCTTGCACAGGCAAAGGCACAATCTGCAATATGGGTGCTGAAATTGGGGCCACAACCTCACTCTTCCCTTATGACTCCCGTATGGCGGATTATCTTAAAAAGACAGACAGAGCAGAAATTGCAAAATTAGCAGATGAAGTGGCTGATTACTTAAAAGCCGATGTCGATGTCGAAAAGAACCCTGAAAAATTCTATGATCAAGTTGTGACAATCGACTTAGACACGCTTGAACCACATATCAATGGTCCCTTTACTCCTGACCTTGCGACTCCAATTTCTGAGTTTGCCAAGGCTGTTAAGCAAAATGGTTGGCCTGAAAAACTCAGTGCTGCTCTCATTGGTTCTTGCACAAACTCTTCATACGAAGACATTGACCGTGTAACAACAGTTGCTAAGCAAGCCCTTAGTCAAGGTGCGAAAGCAAAATGTGAGTTTTTAATCACTCCTGGTAGTGAGCAAGTGCGTGCCACAATTGAACGTGATGGACAACTCGGTGTGCTTTCGCAAATGGGCGCGAATGTTATGGCCAATGCGTGTGGTCCTTGCATTGGGCAATGGAAACGGCATGGTGCGCTTGAAAAGAACTCAATTATTACAAGTTTCAACCGTAACTTTACGGCGCGTAACGACGGCAACCCAAAAACACATGCCTTTGTTGCTTCACCAGAAACTGTGATTGGTTTTGCTTTAACAGGCGATTTAACGGTTGATTTCACCAAGGAGCCTATCACCAACGACAAAGGTGAGAAGATTATGCTTCAACCACCTAAAGGACTTGACCTGCCTGACAAAGGTTTTGTGAAGGATGAGCATGGTTATGTTGAGCCTGAAAAAGATGGTTCAAAGGTTTCTGTGAGCATCAACCCACAAAGCGATCGTTTGCAAGCTTTAAATCCTTTTACTGCACCAAACGTCAATTCTGACTTCAGTGGTTTGCGTTTGCTGATCAAAGCAAAAGGCAAATGTACAACAGACCATATTTCTATGGCGGGAAGCTGGCTCAAGTTCCGTGGTCACTTGGATAATATCTCCAATAACCTTTTGATCGGTGCCATCAATAGCTTTAACGGCGAAGCCAATAAGGTAAAAAATCAAGTTTCAGGAGTGCATGGAGCAGTGCCAGCAACTGCACGTGATTATAAAGCGAAGGGAATTGGTTGGATCGTTGTGGGTGAAGAAAACTATGGTGAAGGCAGCTCCCGTGAGCACGCAGCGCTTGAACCACGTCACCTTGGTGGTAAAGCAATTATTGTGAAAAGCTTTGCTCGTATTCATGAAACAAACCTTAAAAAACAAGGTATGTTGCCATTAACTTTCGCAACACCTGCGGATTATGACAAAATTCGTGAAGATGACACCTTTGCGCTGAATCCAAAAGATCTTGCGCCTGGCAAGCAGTTAACTCTGACTGTGAAACATGCAGATGGCAAGACTGAAGATATTATGTTGAATCATACATTCAATGAGCAACAAATCGGCTGGTTTAAAGCAGGCAGTGCGTTGAACTTAATTGCGGCATCAAGCAAGAAGTGATTTTTTAAAAATTATTTTCTTTAAAGCAGATCTATTGTAAAAAATAGATCTGCTTTTATTTTTTCACAAATATAAATTCCCTATCTTCTGTAAACTTAAGTTGGATATCTTCATTTGAACAGGATTTATTTGATTAAAAATAAATATTATTATACTATAAAACTTGTTTTCAAAAATATCCTCAATAGGAATTGAAAAATATGGTTGTATCAAATATAGAAAATATATGCACTTCTAATATTCTGGAAACGAAAATAAAAATATTAAATAAAAGTGAATGGCAGACTTGGAAAAAAATACGTTTGGAAAGCCTAAAAAATGCGCCGACTGCATTTGCGTCATCATTTAAAGAGCTCTCTAACAAACCTGATACATTCTTTCAAGAAATAGTTGAAGAAAGTAAAATTTATGGTGCTTTTTGTAATGGGGAACTGGTTTCAGTTGCCACTTTTAGACAGGAGTCTCGAGAAAAAGAATGTCATCGAGGTCACATTTCAGGAGTGTATACAAAGCCTGAATTTGCAGGTAAGGGAATTGGATCAAAACTTATTGCAGCTGTTATAAAAGATGCTTCAAAATTTGTAACACAAATTCATTTAGGGTGTGTAGTAAACAATGAATCAGCATTGCGTATGTATAAAAAACAAGGTTTCGAAATTTATGGAACCGACCCTCGTGCTATAAAATATGACGATAAATATTATGATATGCACTTGATGTGGTTGAATTTCAATCCTGATAAGTGAGGATAAAGGTTATAGCAATATAATGACTTATTTAAGCACACCTATTTAAATACGGTGTGCTTTTTATTTTTAACTGAATGCTTTAAGAAAAAGTAGATCAAATTCTATACATACTTTGTCGCGCAATCCCAAGCATTTCAGCTGCTGTTGCTTTGTTCCCGTATTTTTGAATAGCAAGATCAATAAGAACTTTTTGAAAAGTATTTTTAATTTCTTTATAGTTATTGCAAGCTTCGATTTGTTTAAGTAATTCTTCACCATTTTTAGATGATAAGATATAGTTAATTATTTTCTTATAGTGGACTTGTTCATTTCGAATAAATTTTCTTCTTTTATATTGATTTACCACAAAGGATATATCTTCAGGGAGAAGATACTTTCTTTTCTCTTCTTGGAGAAATGAAAGGCAATTTTCTATTAAAACTCTTAGACTTTTTAAATTAGCTGAAAACTCAACTTTATGAATTTCATTTAAGAATACATCTATACACTTAGAATTAAAGCTGGATTCATCCAGATTTTTTTCTGAAACTTCTTTATCAATCATAGCAATTAAAAACATTTTTCAAATCAGTATAATTATAGGATTGAATTGAAATCAGCGCGATTTCTCTATTAATGATGCTTTCAATAAATATCGATGATTCGCTTTCTTTATAAATTATTAACTTAGTAGTAAAAATAAATTTTATTTTATCAAATATATCTTCAGATTTATTATTAAAACTGTATTTATTGGTATATGAATAAAATAAATTTTGGATGTAATTTGGTAAAGAATGAATGTTGTCTAAAATTAAAACACCATCAATTGCTTTTTCAAAAATATTCAATTCAATTTCATCATTCTGATCAGAACATTCGTGAAATAAGAACAATTTTTCAAGAGCAGATTGAGAATATTGTTCACAATCTACATAGACTATATTTTTTTCTATGGAATGAGTCTCACAAAACAAATTTGCTAGGTAGTGTGCTAAAGATGTTTTGCCAGTTCCTAAGTCTCCTGAAATTAAAATACGATCACGTTTTCTCTGCACTGCATGGAATATTTCATTATTTAATTCTTTTGAATATGGTAACTGAAAATCTACGTTTTTTCTAGCGATTTCATGTGAAATAGAACGACGATGTTCATATGTTTGTATAATTGCAGAACTTAAATATTTAGAAAATGTCAAAATATTTGGATCTTTGTTTAAAAACATATCTGCGCCATGCCGTATTACGGTGATTGGAAGCGCATTATCTTGTGAAGACGTGCAAACAAGTACCGGTAATGAAGGGTAATACTTTCTTAATTTTGCTAAAATTCCATAATCTTTGTGAGATTTGTCCATATAAAAGCAAGCCAAAATACAAAAATCAAATTTTCGTCTTTTAAGAAGCACTTCAAGATCTTTGAGACACTTAATCCTGACGACTTGTGGATATTTTAGACTGTTGAAATCATATATATCAAAGATTGCTTGTTCAATAAATTCAATTTCACTTTGCTCATCATCTATAAGGATAATTTTTTTTATTTTACTAAACATAGCTCAAGAGTCTTTATTGTCGTTGAAATTTTTATTTATTTCTATAACCGCTTTTCCAGCGTACTCAAGTTGGTTCATTCTTTTCAGCACTTTATTAAGTATTAAAACTCATTAGTATTTCGCTTCTATATTTACTTTTAAAAAAAACTTCTTTCTGTAAAATGATGCCTCACTAATACCTACGGTTTATTCTTGAAAATAATGCCTCTTCTAAGCTTTTTGCTGTGATGACAAAATCTGTATATCATAATCAAGGCATTTGCAAGAATGCTTTTCATATATTGTTCATTTAAAAAGGAACTCAAACAATCGATATTTTTAAATTTTTTTGTATTTAATAAATTATGCATATGTCGTGATTTTTATTATAAATATATAGTAAATAGATGAGGTTTTTCTAAAGTGTAAAATCAATTAATCTCATATGATTTATTTTTTCGGTAAGATTTATCTAAGTTACCTGTAATTTTTTTTGTTAAATTAAAATCAGTAATGGCTAAAATTTCAAGATTTTCAATTCGACTGGTATTGGTTGTCTGATGCAACACCCATCTTGGAATATGAAGAAAATCTCCTTTTTGAATATCAATTCTTACGTTTTCAATTGAAGCTACTCCTGAACCCTCTAGTACAAAATAAATTGTTTCATGTGCATGTTTATGCAGTTCATTTGAGCCAGAAGGTAGAATTTTTAATAATCTTGGATCAAATGAATCACATAAAAAAGGAATTCTTCCAACTTCAAAATTGTATTCAGTATTTTTATTCGAGTATAAATTGATTGGTTTCTTATTTTTTGAAAAATATAGATTATCAGGATTAAATATTGCTTTTTTATTGTCTATTATATTTTCAAATATATTTTCAAATCTAAGTATTTTAATTTTATTAAATATTTGATCAAAGAAATCTTCTCGCAATTTTAGACATTGATCGAGTTTATATTTTATTCGATCTAAATCTAATTTTTTTTCATTTTCTATTGAATAAATAAGTATTTTTTCGATTGTTTTTGCATGTTCTTCATCACAATCAACATGAAGTGTAAAAAATTTTAAATCTGATTCTGAAAATCCAGAAGATTTAAGTCCATTTATAAAAATTTTATATAACCTAGGGATAATATATTCTGTTCCAAAAGAAAGAACGGTGGCTTTTTCAAATAAGCTGCACTCATTTAAAAGTTTCAAATAATTTTCAAAGAAATCTATTGAAAAGTCTTCAAAAATTATTTTCTCTTCATCTACATCCAATTTGCATAAAAATTTCTTAAATAAATTGGAATGTCTTTCCTCCAAATCACAGCCGCCACTTTCCTCCCAAAGATTTTTTGTCAATTCTGCTCTTAATTTATCGCAGCTGCAAGTCATCATCAATGATGATAAAAGACGAGAAAAATTCTTAGAATAATAGAGATATTGAGAGAAAATAAACTTGTATTGATTTCTATCAATTTTCTCATTTTGAATTTGTTCTAGAAGCTCCGAATTCCAAATTGTATGATTATCAGATATATTTTTTAACTCTTCTAAAATCGTTGTAATTTTAATCATTGAAATAATCTCCAATATTATTCTGAAGGTAAAATATTTTCCTTATTATAAATAGGACTTTTAAAGCCTAAGAGAGAGCTTGTAATTAAAAATACAGCGCTTATAATTGCAAGATTTTGAAAAGAGAAATTTTTTTGAATCAAATACCCACCAAGTATAGATGCAAATGGGATAGAGGTAAATGAAATAAGTCTTGTTGTTGCAATAACTCTGCCTAAATATAAAATTGGAATTATTCTTTGTCGCATTGTAAAAAAATTGACTACTATTATGGAGTTAAATAACATTATTGATCCCCATAAAAGAGAAAATACGATTAACAATTTAGTATTAATTAGTGAAATAGATATGAATATAACACTCATTAAAAATGCACTAATAAGAATGGTTTTCCCATAGTAGATTTTACCTATAATTATTTTTGCAATATATGCTCCTAATGCCCCCATTACACCCATTATTGAAAATGAAATACCAATTTCAAGTGATGTTGCATTGAAGTTTGATTTCAAAATATATATTAAATTAGACATAATTAAATTAACAGAAAAATTAATAAACAGAAATAAAATACTGCATCCAAAAATTACTCTACTTTGTATCGTATATTTAAATCCTTCAGATATATTTAAAAATGTTTGTTTAATGCTAAAATTATTATTAATAGTATTGATTTTGTTTGTTTTTATGCATAAAACTAGGATAAATGCCGCTAAGTAAATAATGCATGAAATCATAATTAACTTTTCTAAATCAATAATTGTAATCAATAATCCACATAAAATAGGCCCCATTGCATTCACAATATTATCGGAAGATGAAATGAGAGCATTTGCGCTAGCTAGTTTTTCTGTTTTAACTATATTGGGTATAAAACTTTGAAGAGCTGGATGATATATAGGAGGAATTGAAGAAATTAAAAAAACAAGAATAAAAAATAAGTATAAGTTGTTGATATCAAAAAAAATGTAAGAAGTAATTGCTAGTGAAAAAATAAATGTTAATAAATCTCCAATAATAAGTATTTTTCTTTTATCAAAAGCATCTGCTATCGCACCACCGAAAGGTGTAAAAATTAAATATGGTAGGAAGGTTATAGCAAAGGTTATTGACATACTAATTGCCGAATTTGTTTGCTTAAGGATGTATAGTGGAAGTGCAATACGATATATCCAGTTGGCACCAAGTGATATGCTATAACCAGAAAACAGATAAAAGAAATTAAAATTCATACTTTATTATTCCCACATAAATTGCAATCAATATTTCTTTCCCATGACTCTATTACATCAATCTTGAGGGTTTGAAAATGAAATGAGAGATAATTATTAAGACTTATAGGTTTTGATATACCTGTTATTATTTTAGTAAATTCACTTAGCATCATTCCTGTCAAAATTGACACGAGGGGGACGAAAGCAGGGGCTGGGAATTCTGATTCATAAATTTTTTGATTATTTTGAAGAGTGCTTTGAAGAGATAATCCTTTTTTAATACTTTCCTTTTTCCAACATTCTACACAACCTGATTTATATGGGATTACGGAATAAAATGATGCCTGCTGAACGGAAATACCCCCGTTTATGAATGGAATATTTTCTTGCAAGCAAGCCTCATTTAACCAATAAGGGATTTCAAAACGAGGTTTGTCTGCAACACAAATAACTATATCATGATTTTTTATTATGCTAGAAATTTTACTTGATGAATCCAACTTTGTATCTATAAAATTAATATTTATATTTTTATTGAATTCCAATATATTTTTTTCAGCTGCTTTTATTTTTCTTTGGCCTATGTCTTTTTCACGATAGAGTATCTGACGATTCAGATTTGACAATTCAACGACATCGAAATCTACTGCGGTTATATTATGAACACCTAAGGCAACAAGATCATATAAAATATGACTGCCTAAGCCCCCAACACCAAGCAGGGCAACTTTAGATTTTTTTAATTTATCTTGATAAAGATATTTGCTGTCATTTTTCGTGATAAATGAGTTGAAGAAATCAAAATTTCTACTAAATCGAAGTATATCATTATCAGTAAGATTATAAAAACTGCGATTTTCGGTTTCTAATAAAAGATTTTCATCAAGTAGGTTTAGTGCATCATTTATGCATTCTATACTATAAGGTGAATTTTTTGTTATTTTTTCAAATTCATCTATTTTAATTGATTTACTTATATGATCGCAAAGAAATTTTAAAATTCCTTGATTGTCTTCAACTTCAATAGAAGATCCGCTACTCACAAAAGAAATGATATTATCTTTATAAAATACTTCAATTGTATTTTTAAATTTTAAAATTGACATATATTAATCTTTATATTAAATTTATATAATGAATAAAAAACATAGAGAATTCTGCGAGAAATTTTTTTAATATTTCTCGCAGAGTCTAATTAATTAGCCTACATTTGACATGCCTGCGCTCGATAATGGAGTTTTTTTGACTTTAAACTTCATGCTAATCACCCCCCTTCTTTTATTCTCATGCATGAGATCTCACTTTTATGAGTGATTAAATACAAGATATATGAGTGGTTTTTGTTGCGCAAAGGAGTAGACTATGTATATTTTTAAAGCCTATATTATACGTGAGAAACTTTTTTTAAATTATGTTTTTTTTAAAAAGTGTAATTTTTTTGTTACAAGTGCGTCGTAATTTTTTTACATACATATATCAACTCACATAACCTTGCTTTATATAAAAGTTCTCCGCATCCTTGAGCTCTGAGCGCATTAATTTTTTGAAGTTTGGTACCTGATATAAAATAAAGGGTGTGAGAAGAGGAATGCAGCCAAACACAATGAGCGCAGCTTTTATACCAAATTTCTCAACCAGAAAGCCGAGAGCTAAAAAGCCTAAAGGAATACCTCCCTCAATAAATATTTTTGTACAGCCTATTAAGCGGGAACGATAATTGTCAGGCATAGCGAGCATACGTTTGGTGTTAGAGGTTATATTAAAAGTGATCATCGCTTGCCCTAAGATAAATAAACAAAACAGACTGACCCAGACATTTTCTATAACAGAGTGCAGAGCTAGACAAAAAGCAGCTATTATTATGCAGAATGTGCATAAAATATCATCGGAGAATTTTTTAGCAAGAAACTTTGCAGTGAAGGTGGAACCAAAAAAAATGCCAACGGCAATAGAAGCTTCAAGTATACCGAGATAAAGCGCAGAAGCATGGAAGACATCTTTTACAAGGAGCGGTATGCCCAGCAAAATAAAGGGCGTAAAAGAAAAATTAACCAAAGTGAGGGTGAGAGCCATTCCAAGCTCTATAGGGTTTTTAATCAACATAGTGTAGCCATTGAGCAACTTTTTATGCCACTTCTCTGTTGAGTTGTTATTTAATGCAGGGAATTTTGTCATTGAGCAAAAAATAATAGAAATAATAAATCCAACTACTGTGGAAATAAAGCTTAAAAGTATGCCTAGAATACCAATGATAGCTCCGCCCATGACCTTCCCTAAAATAAAACTCAGGGACTGCAGCATGCCTTCAAAACGCATAGCGCTTCCAAGTTGTTCCTTTGTGACCATTTTGGGTGGAATGCTCATCACAATGGGCATAGTTATTCCCTCTATGATAGACATACCAAGAATAGGCAAAGCATAATAAATAGAAAATTTGGACGTGCTAAAAAAGATCATGATTAAAACAATAAAGGCTAAATTAATGACTTTCGTTGTGATCAATATTTTTTTATAAGGAACGCTATCGCCGAGAAAGTTCAACAATGCATAAGACAATATGCGAAAGCCTGCGCTTAAACTTAGGACGAGTGGCAATGAACTTGGTGCGTCTTCTAGGATCCACCATGTGATTGCAATCATGACAACGTTGAGGCTCAATATATTCAGAAATTCGCTGATGCGAAAATTAAAAAAATCATTTTGGATCAAAGCTTGATTAAACATAAAGCAATTTTATCCTCTGAATAATGTATGTGAGAGAGGACGTTTTATAATCTTTCTTAGGGTTTTTGCTGCATAAGTTGAAGCTAATGCTATTTTAAGGAAAGATTTATAAACTTTAAAAATTTAATATAGTAAATAAAAAAAATTGTCAAATATGAGCATAATCCAGAAGCAATCGATTCACTGTTGAGAAGTTTAGATGTTAAGCATTGATTTTATATGGGTATAACTTAAGCAGAATACCTAGTTATCTGATATTTGTAAGGCTGTATTTCCTATTAATATGTGAGTTATTTTTTAATAAAATTAATTTTTCTCATGATTATAATGTATTTATAATATTCTATTATTGACAAAGATATTTTTTTATTTTAAGTTAAAAAAAATAATGAATAATTAGTAATATTTTTATTATAAAATAAATATATTTTAAAATTTAAGAATTAAATCTATCGATATAGGAGCAAAAAATAATGAAGTTTGAAATATTTATTGATAATATTCTGCAATTTTTTTCTTATATTATAATTTGCTTTATTATATATGCTATTAGAAATAGTGAACCGAATGGTCTTTATGGATACAGGACTCGAGTTTCATTGAATTCAAGAAAGAATTGGAAAATATTAAATCTTTATTTCTGTAAATATGCTTTATATATGATGCATATTTTTAATGTATTAAATATAGGATCTGCAATGTTAAAATTATTTTTGTATAAACGTAGTGAGGATAAAAATATTGTATTGTTTTTAAATGTTTTATCGTCTATTGAAATTCTAATAGGTTTTTTATTGGTTATAATTTATATGAAAAAAATTGAAAGAAGATTAATAAAAAAGTATAAATTTAACAAAGTAAATGGTTAGTTAAATAATATTAAAAAGTCATAATATTTCTGTGCTTATTATTTATTGCTTTTAAATTAAAGTTAATTAAATATGGGATTATTTTTATTAATTATAATTCACTTTTTTGTATCTTTTGAATATCTTTAGCTATAAATAAAGATGATTTTTAACAGCCACCAATTTTCTATAGAACGCTCTCCTTAGGAAAACCTTTCGCCAAATTTTTCCGATACTTATTGCAGAAAGCTTCATTCAAATCTATTTTTAAATAGAGAGATAATTTTATAACTTGCCAGAATACGTCAGCAAGCTCATCGCTTACGGATTCTTCCTGAGCATTTTTCTTTAAAGACTTTCTATCGGTAAATTCGTATGAAAGCGCTCTTGAAAGTTCGCCCACTTCTTCTATTAAGTGCATAAAGGCATGTTCTGGAGTCTTTTCTATCTTATAATAACCAATTTTTCCTAAATGTTCGTTCACTAAATAAACACACTCTTGTAAAGTTAAATCTTTATTTTTAAAGTTCAATGTTGAATCCTTTTTATGAATGAATTTATTGCAAAAAAACACAAATGTATGTCTATTCCCAAAGAAAACTGAGGGAGTTTCTTGATTTTTTATATATAGCAAAGAATTCGCTTGATCAAGTTCATGATATTTATAGGTTTTAGATCTATATTGACAGATTATTTAAATATATAAACATTAGAATATGTCCAAATAAATTACAGTTTAAATAATATTTGTTAATCATAAATTCTAATTTATTCTATAAATGTTGATTTGGATTATTACATGAAAGGTTCAATCATGTCCATCTTAGATGTCTTAGATTTTTATTGGGAAATGCCCTATAATGTTGGAAGAAGTCTTGAGTCTTTGAAGAATCATGAAGGGAAAAGTAATTCAGGAAAATCAGAAAATATAATTGAATATGTAGAAATAATTAAAAGGAATCTTCGCTCATATGTTAAGTGGGACTATGCCACGAGCAATTGGTTTAATAGTGTTCGTAGTGAGCTGCCAATCTATTGTGAAGCACTTTTTCGTCGCGGATATAACTTTAATGATGCTGAGACTATGAAAAATGCGGCCTTTCATTTTGCAGCGTATGGGACTTGTAAAGATGGTATGACATTAGAAATTCCGGGGGCTCATTTATCTGGTGAGGGCAATCGAAGTCATGGCAATTGTGACAATGTGAATTTAAAGTTTTTTAATAGTATGGTCGGTGGTTTCTGGGGAGCAAGTAAAGGAAAATGTTTTACCCCTCATCACCCGTTAGCTATTGCCCCACAACCGCCTATTTTGCAATTGCCCGATGAAATAAAAAATGACTCTAAACTTCCTGATTTGGATTATAAGCAACAGTTATTAATAAACAGCTATGCAGAAAATATCGTTCAATTTAGAAAAATATTTTTACAATTTTATAAATCATTTATAGGAAGATTGAGAAAAATTCAGCGTTCTATGACAAATAATCATAAATGTTGGAATGGGAAAGTAGATTTTTCAATCGATGATTTGCTTCAATACGCAGATAAAAATCCTATTTCTGCTACAGCAAAAGCTCTCGCTCGCATGAAAATAACAAACTTTAAAATGCGTTCAGATGATACAAAGTGTGATAAATATATTCAGTTTGTGCAAATTAAAGGTAAATATAATTCAGATAAATTAAATTATAATTATTCTTTGCTCTATTGGAAGAGTCAAGTTCCTAATTTTTGGAAAAAACATTTAGTAGAATTAAATATGTGGCCAGATGAAATTACTTAAAAATTAATTGCACTTATATTTCTTATAATATTGATTTATATTGTTTATATCCCCTTTTTTTTGTTTAATAAAAAGATTAAAAGATTTTATAAATTGAGGGTATTTAAATGTAGATATGTAGTAATATCCTTTACTGTTCGGGAAATCGCTTCTAAAAAGAATTTGGGAATTTTTTTTCTCTCTTTGACAAAAGCATTCAACTAGAGATTTGTTTAGGTAAATCATATCAACACTTTTTGTTAAAAGTTTTTCGAATAATATATTAACGTTATTATATTCCTCTAGGATTGTTTTTTTATTGTTAATTAATGTATCATAATTAATGAGATCGAAACCTGATAAAGTCCCTATTTTTCTAATTTCATTTAATGCAATTTTTTTGTTTTCGTGGAATACAAAAGCCCCATCAGTATATTCTAAAATGGGATCGCTATATAATATTTTTTGTTTAGATTGAATTTTTAATTTATCTTTCCATAGTGGATTATCAGGAAATTTAGCATCAAGATCTGATTTGCTATCTAAAAATTCCATATAAAGTCTTTTTATTGGTCTTGGATTGAAAACAATTTCAAAATCATTTTGTGATTTGTTGTAAAATTTTAGAATATCAGCTACTAGTCCTTCGTAGTCTTTCATTTTAATACCATCAAAATTATAAGCGCCATAGATTGGGTAATAATTTATATCTTCAACACCTAATTTTATAATCTGCTTGCAAAATAAATTGCAGTGAACAAGTGATAATAAAATTATAAAGATTTTTAATAGCATAAATTTACCCAATTCATATTAGACAAATGAGAACTTTAAATTTAAAAATAACATTTTATTTATACTGATTATTTATTTTAGCAAGAAAATTTTTATCTTTACTGACAGCTGTAATGCTTTTCCAGAATAAAAGCCTTTCATCTTCAGTGAATTTTGATTTTTTAGAAAATGGTATATAGTATGATGTGATGTTAAGTGGTATTTTCTGTAAAATTATTTTGTCACTGTATTTTGCATCCTGTAACAAAGTAATTCCTGTATGTACACTTGTGATTGCAACTCCACCTTCTTTTAGCATTCTATTAATACTGACTTCAATTTTTTCAGAAACTTCTGGTACGATGCCTTTTTCCTCTAGGTCACCCATAATCGTTCTCCCTTTATCAATAAAGACAAGGTCAGGGAGATGATCTATTTTTCCGTTAAAGACGTATTTATTTTCTTCATTATTTATTTTTTTGGGAGATATAACAACAAAGCCATTGCAAGCGAACTTAAATGGAGACGAGCAGGGTTTATTTTCTTTTTCAGAACCTGGTGGGAAATAAAAAAAACTTGATCTTCTTTTATTGTACGATGAAGTGAGCATGATATCGTACTTTCCTTTAATCAGTTCGCTTTGGCATTTTGTAATTGGAATTCCTGTAATCGACAAAGAATAATTATATTTTTCATTTTCACTTTTCAAACGTACTAAAGCTTCATTAATAATATCAACCCAGACTCCAAAAGTTTTTCCTTTGACAAAATTTATATTCGGATATTCGCCCCTATTATCAGAACAAGCTTTAATGATTTTATTTTGTGCAAATAAATTTGATGGAAAAATTAAAAATATAAAAATGAAAAAAGAAAGAAATTTCATAATTTCCTCGATTAAGCTACTGATGTCGATCTTTCATCTATGCTTGCCTCAAGTGTCAACTCTCCAACTTTGGCTTCAACAAATATTTTAAAGAGAGCTGCATCCAGCTTACCAAGTTTTACTTCAGACTCCAAAATATTGAGTGCTCTGTCATAAGGAATGGCCTTTTTATAAGGTCTATCACGGGCAACGAGAGCATCGAAAATATCTGTTATCGCCATCATTTTGGCTTGGACTGGTATGTCTTTGCTTTTTAACTTTCTTGGGTAGCCAGAGCCATCGAGACGTTCGTGATGGCCGTAGACAATTTCTGGCAGATCTTTTAACTCCTTTGACCAAGGAATCTTTACAAGGAAATTAAATGAGTGTGTCACATGACTTTCTATTTCTAAGCGTTCCTGTTGGCTAAGAGATCCTCTTTTTATGCTCAACAGATTTATTTCATGGGGTGTCAATAAAGGAACGGGGCTATCCCCAATTATGATTTGTGTACCAGCAATCTCTGCAATTTTTTCGAAGGTTTCTTCGCTTAAGACAGCTGGTTCATTGACGTCAAGAATTATCTTCCAATAATTTTCTAATTTCTCAGATACTTTTTTTACTTCTAATTTAATTTTTGCTATTTCATTTTCTGAAGGTGCTTGGTTTTTGATCATAAGACTGTTGATGTAGGATTCAAGAATATTGGCATACATTCTATCTTGAATTGAAGCAAAGCGAATTTGAATTCTTTCAAGCTCATAAGGAAATAATTTTTTTTCCTTTTGCAGTATGTGTTCTCGTACACCAATTTTCCCAAAGTCATGCAAAAGTGAAGCATATTTTATTTCTTCAATTTGTATTTTTGAAAATTGTAAGTTTCCATACAAACCGGTTTGGGTTTGATTGATGGCATCTGCTAAGCCCACGGTTAATGTAGCGACTCTTTCACTGTGCCCCTTAGTAGAAGGGTCGCGAGATTCAATGGCTATGATACTTGCGGCAGTGAATGACTCGAATACCTGTTTTAAATCATGAATGAGTTTTGCATGTTCAAGTGCAATGCCAGCTTGATTGGTTAGAGATTCAAGCAAATTTAGATCATGAGAAGGGAATGGAATAACTGAGTTATCGATGTCTGTTCTCTTATCTAAAATTATTTCATCGGATATTTTTTTATTTATTAAAAGTATAAATCCATCCACTTCTGAAGAGGGAAGTCGTATTGGAAATACGCAGTAAGATTTGATTTTGTATGTTTTGGGATCAAAAATAAGTTCCGATAATTGGTTAGATGCGGATTGTACCTTTTTATTTTTTGATACAATTAATTTACTTTCTTCATGCCACGAGACTCCGACCATTTCATCACAGATTATTTTGGTTATTTTTGATTTTTTAGGGTCAAATATTTCTTTTTTGAGAGAAATTTTTTGGCTATTGTTGATTTTGTACTTTAAAATAAATTTTTGATTTTTTATTAAATTTAGTTTGTTCGAGTCTCTAATATCATTTTTTTCGTCAAATAATCCTTTTTTTATAATAATAAATCCTGAGTCAGCTGCAGAAATTTTCATGCTCTTTTTTAGAACTAAGTTTAAAAAATCACCTGCAAGAAATGATTTACTCGTCATTGCTTGGCTGATTTCTTTAAGTGCATTGCTTTCTATATCTCTTAATATTGAAAATGAAGAGAGAAAGTCTGAACTGGCATAAATAAATAATGAATATATCGAGTTTTTTAACTCTTGTGTAAATTGATTTTTATTTATCGAGCCAGATAACTCGCATAAGATATTTTCAACTTTATTCTTATTTTTGTTGTTAGATTTTCTTTCTTTAATTATTAAGTTATTAGACTCAAGTATGAAAAATCCGGAATGCTTAGCATTTGCTCCGTGGCGTAAAAAGCTTTTAATTTGCGTATGGTAATCGTTGAATTGTTTTAAAGTAAGAACAAAAAGTTTAAGATTTTCAGAGTCAAGTTTTTTTGCAGAAAATGCTTCATTCAGTGAACTTGTAATAAAATTAATTTTTAACTGATTTAAATCGTTAATTGGAATATGAATATCAAATGGTTTGTAAATAAAGAAGACATCTATTTTTTCGAACGGTGACATATTCACAAAATTCACTCTCCGTTTGGAAAGAATGTATTGAGTCTTTAATTCATCGGAGAATAGATAAAAAAGATAAATTCAACTTTTTAAGATTATTTAATAACAAAATAGGCAAATATTAACTATCAAAACGTGCAAGATTATGAAATGAAGTGAAGCTATTTTGGAAGGCAAGTTTTACAGTGTCAATTGCACCATGTCTATTTTTACCAATAATTATTTCAGCAATACCTTTATCGGTCGTGTCTTTGTTATACACCTCGTCACGATAAACAAACATAATTTGGTCAGCATCCTGCTCAATAGAGCCCGATTCGCGTAAGTCTGAAGGACGAGGTCTTTTATCGGGTCTTTGTTCAAGACCGCGATTGAGCTGTGACAAGGCTATTACAGGGCAATTGAGTTCTTTTGCCAATGCTTTTAGCCCCATACTTATGATTGAAATTTCTCTTTCACGACTCTGAGAAGCTTTTCCATGGGAAGATCCCGCAGACATAAGTTGCAGGTAGTCAACAATAATAAGATCGAGCGCTCCACGTTCTCTTTTCACCTTTCGACAGCGGCTGGCAAGGTCAATAATACTAATACCAGGGGAGTCATCCAATAACAGCTTGTCCGTTTGAAATGCTGCAGCTTCAGGATAAAGGCGAGCAAGTTCTTCGCTTGTCATCTTACCATCTCGGAATTTATGTGATTCAATTTTGGCAGCAGTTGCAAGCATGCGTTGCATCAGCTGTGAATTGCTCATTTCAAGACTAAAAAAAGCCACGGATTTTTGATGAAGAAAGACAGCATTGGCGGCAAAGTTTAATGCTAAAGATGTTTTTCCCATTGCGGGTCTTGCTGCAAGAATAATTAAGTCTGATGGTTGAAATCCAGCCGTTATGCGATCAAGATCTGTAAATCCACTAGGGATTCCTGTAATTTTGCCAGGATTTTGAAATAATTTTTCGAGATCAAGAATTGTTTCTTTAACGACGCTAGCAGAAGGTATAAGTCCAGTCGTTATTCTTGACTCTGCTAATTGAGTGAATTTTGATTCTGCATAACTTAAAAATTCCTCTACATTTGCACCCGCAACTTTTTTTCCTCGACCGACTATTTCGGCACATGCTTCAATGACAAGGCGCAATTCCCAATATTTTTTAACTTCATCTAGCCAATAGCCAAGTAATTCAGGTCGGGCATTAAATTCAAGAAGTCTACGAACGCCTTCAAGATCTCCAGCTTTTAAATTATCACCTTTTTCTCGTAATTTACCATAAACTAAAGTAACATCTGCGGGAGTGTTTTCTGCTACGAGTTCGCGCATAGCAGTAACAATAACTCGATGTTGTGGATCGAAAAAATATTCGGGTATAAGCTTATCTGTATGACCAAAAACACTGGAAGGTGTGGCAAGGATAGTGCCAAGTACTGCTTGTTCAGCTTCTCTTGAATGAGGTAAACCAGCAATGCTAGGGGTATTTTGTGGTGTAGAATTCATTGTAAAACCTATTTAACTATCCGAAAATAATTTAATCTCGGATAGATATTATACACGCAGCAAAATAAAATTATTGTCTTGCTTCGACAGTGTTTTCTTCTAAGCGCGCATTGAATGTTGATTTTGTCGATGAGCGTTCAGAATTGCGTAAAGCACGACGTAAATCACGTGGCTCTATAGAAAATTCTTTTAATTTTCTGTGCAAAGTATTTCTGTTGCAGCCTAAAACATCAGCCGCTTTGCTTTGATTGCCTTTTGTTTTTTTGAGTACAAGTGCAAAAAGAGGTCTTTCAACATGCGCCAATACAGTCTTCAAAATATCATTTGGTGAGTCTTCATCGAATTTTTCAAAAAGATTATGAAGTTTCCAATAGACAAGTTTTTCTAAGCTTGTATCTTCAATAAATAATTTAAACTCTTCAGGACACGATGAAAAACTAAGAAGTTTTTCATTCGTTATAGCAGTATTATCTGAGTCGTCTGTTGGTCCTTGAACAGTTGCTCCCTCTATTGTTCTATTAAGATTTTCAGAATTCATGTCATATTCCTTTAAAACAAATGTAAATTCTCAGTCGTAGCAGGAAAGTGTCAACTAAGAAGAGACCATGCCCTCAACACATGTCAACTCCAACCATAGGCTCAGGCATTGGTTTAACACGAGCTACAGAACTGTCAACCAATGTGGCACAACCTTCTCTTTCGATCTTGCCTTAGAACTAAAATCATCTTAATGTTACCCCCTGCCGTTTTTGAAGGCAAAGCTTTATCAAGAAGAGGGAAAAACATGGGTTTTAATTGTGGAATAGTAGGCCTTCCAAACGTAGGAAAATCAACATTATTTAATGCAGTAACTCGAACAGCAAATGCCCAAGCGGCCAATTACCCTTTTTGCACAATTGAGCCGAATGTTGGACGAGTTGCTGTTCCTGATGAAAGAATGGAAAAAATTAATGCTATTATTAAAGCAAAAAAAATTGTTCCAACTTTCATGGAGTTTGTTGATATCGCTGGCCTCGTTAAGGGTGCTAGCCGCGGAGAAGGGCTCGGAAATCAATTTCTAGGGCATATAAAACAGGTTGATGCCATCGTGCATGTGGTTCGTTGCTTTGAAGATTCGAATATCACACATGTTGATGGAAATACCGATCCCGCTAGAGATGTTGACACCATTAACACCGAACTCATTTATTGCGACTTTGAAACTGTGACAAAAAGTGTCGATAAAATGGCACGCTTGTTAAAAAACAATGATAAAAAAATATTGATTGCACATGAATGCGGTGTGCGTCTTAAAGATCATTTAGAACAGCTTAAACCTGCACGAACGTTTTCAGTGAAAAATGAAGATGAAGAAGACTACTTAAGAAGTTTGCATTTAATAACGAAAAAACAAGTTCTTTATGCTGCCAATGTGAATGAAAACGAACTTGCCGACAATGGTGAAAACTCTAAACATGTTAAAGTTTTGAGAGATATTGCGGCCAAAGAGGGTGCACAAGTAGTCGTTGTTTCAGCTCGCCTTGAAGAAGAATTAGGACAGCTTGAACCGGAAGATGCTCAGGTTTATATGGATGATCTCAAAATTAAAGAATCAGGACTCGATCGTTTGATAAAAGCTGGTTATTCAATTTTAGGACTTATGACTTATTTTACAGCAGGTGTTCAGGAAATAAGAGCTTGGACTATACCAAAGGAGTGTAAAGCACCCCAAGCTGCGGGAGTTATTCACTCTGACTTTGAAAAAGGATTTATTTGTGCAGAAGTCTACGCATATGATGACCTTATTCGTTTAGGTAGCGAAGCAAAAGTCAAAGAAGCTGGTTTGTACCGCAAAGAAGGCCGTGATTATCTGTGTAAAGATGGAGATATCATGAACTTTTTATTCAATGTGTAACTCCAACTTTTAGGCATAAATGCTCAATTGGACAGAGTTCACATTTTGGTTTTCTAGCCACACAGTGATATCTACCGTGAAAAATAAGAATATGATGTGCTTTCACAGCATACTTTTGAGGAACTCTTTTTAAGAGTTCCTCTTCAATTTTTAGCCGATCTTTTGTTTGCAAAACGAGGCCAATTCTTTGCGATAATCTTTCAACATGGGTGTCAACAGCCATTGTGGGAAGATTACAGAGAACATTTAAGATTACATTTGCCGTTTTACGCCCGACTCCAGGCAATTCTTCAAGTTTTTCTCTTTCGAGAGGAACACTCCCTTGGTACTTTTCTTGTAAAATTTTTGCTAATTTAAAACAATTGCGTGCTTTAGTTGGTGCAAGTCCAATGCTTTTTATCACGTTTAGAAATGATTCTTCGCCCATGTCTAAGAGATCTGTTGCTGAAAAATTGGGTGCTTGCTGAAGAAGTGGTTCGAGCGCTTTGTTAACAGATTTATCTGTTGCTTGAGCGCTTAAAACCACAGCAATTAATAGTTGAAAAGGATTATTGTGGAGCAATTCACACTGAGCTTGAGGCCAAGTTTGAGAAAGTATTTTAAAGATCTCATCGCATTGTTTTTTATTAATTAACTTAACTTCTTTCACTTTGCATATCCCCATTCACGCAAAGCATTTTGCAGAGCAGCTCCTCCACCTGTTCCTTCTATTTGCTCGACTTGTTCATTGGATAAGCTTTTTTGTATAATGAGAACTTGGTCTTTATTGGTATAATTGCGTTCTATGATTCCATCAGGAGGAGCAAAAAAAGAACAAATATTATTTTGTAAAGAATTTACTAAATATTCTGTTTCAATTTTATTTCCGTTTGGGCAAATAACCGGAGTTATATTTTCATTTAATTTTATATCTTCTATTGAGCTATTACCTAAGTTAATCCATATACTTTCGTCTGGGTTAATTTCTCCTTTAAAATCGAATAGAACAGAGTCATTTATTTTTTTCTCTGTGTATTTAATATTCTCTGGAATTAAAGATATTTTTGCTAAATTATTTTTTTCTTTATTTTTCAAATTTAAGGACATCGTAAATTGACCTTTATACTTTGCGATGAAACGAAGCACTTTATCAGAAGGAGAGTTTTGATAGTATGCGCTGCGCAATTCTTTTAATTTATTATTCTGTACATTAGCTAAAATATCTTCTGTATGCGTGCTAAAATTAACAGATGAAAAAATTTCAGGTTGATACCAATTGATCACTTGGCTCCAAGGATTATGAGTTAAATAAAGTTTAACTCTATCTGGAGTAAGTTGTCGCATATACTTCATGGGTTTATCTTTAAATTCTCCCCCCCAATAAAGGATTCCTGCATACTTATGTCCATCAAAATATATGCTTTTCCGCTCTTGTAAAATATCGGGGAAAGTGAGTTTAGAACTTGTTTTCATTGCAGGAGAAAAATCTAACCCACGCCATTGTTTACTTATATCTAATCCACCAGCAAGGCTATATAAAGTTGGTAGCATATCGACATGAGCGGTTGGGATACTTACAGTTTCACCAATACCCTTAAAATTATCTGCGAGTTTTATTATAAGAGGGACTCTCACTTCTTCATCAAATAAAGAGTTGCCTTTATCAGCATAGCCTCCATCAATATTTTGTGGAACACCTTGAAAATAATTCCAAGGTTGACGATCGAGTTGAGCGCCATGATCTGAGGTTACAATAATATCAACATTATCATATATACCTAAGTCTTTTAATTTCTGCACTATATATAAAAATTCGGTATCCCAATAACGAGCTGCTCCATTATACAATTGTCTTTTTTGATTCAAGCCAAATGGTTTTGATAAAAACTTTTTTAAATCAATTTCTTCAAGGGGTGGTTTATATGGGCCATGGGTTGTATTGTAATGCAAATATAAAAAGAAAGGGGCATCACCATAATTTTCCAGCCAAGTACCCATTTGTTCCGTAATTTGCCGCGCTTCGTATTCTGGAGTTTCTGAAACAATAGCATTGTGAAAACCGAGATCAACTCCGCCTTCCATTGCTTCTGTAAAAAGAGATAACCATCCAATGGCACCAACACGATATCCTAAGTTTTGCATGGATGTAGCAAGCATAGGGTATTTTTTATCATAAAAATTCTTTTTCATTTTTTGATCCGCAGCATAAGTAAATGCAACAGATCCTATTTCGCGCGAATAGTGAGAAGTCATAAGAGGTAATATACTTGGAACCGTCATGTTACCTTGTGCTCTGTGTTCTAAAAATTTTATACTTTGAGTTTTGGCAAAGTCATTTAAATTTGGCATTAATTGTGAATCATAGGCAGTATCTGCTCTAAGTGTATCAATTAATATAAAAATTATACCTCTTCTTTTTGGAGGTTTTACAACCGTTCTTTCAAGACTAAAATCACCTAATGCAAAAATACATGAGTCATTGCTGAGATCGACTCCGGCTTTTTCTGGTTGGTTGATATTAAATTGCTTTACGATATTTTCATTTATCGAATTATTGTTTTCATTATCTTTTTCTCGTTCATCTGAGAGGCTAGTGACATGCGCAATTATTTTTTGTGGAGGTGTCTTAACATTAATTATAAACTCACCAATTTTTCCATAATTTGGAATAGTATTTGGAAGAAATCGCTCATTCCAGGCTGCAGAGATAGAGTTAGCAACACGGGTTTTTAAACGAGTTGGAGTCGTTTCTACTGTGCTGGCAATTATATTTCCATTTTGATCTTTTATTTGAATTTTGCATTGCGTTTGTAAATTATTATTTTTTGGAAATAAATAATATTGAATTCTTATTTTGTTACCATCTTCTACATCAATTTTAATATTTCTTTTTCTTGTAACAACTAAAGGTGCTTGATTGCTAACTAAAAATCCTCGTAATAAATTTAATTTCATTGGATAATAACCAATGCCAAAATGTATTAAGCCAGCAGGAGCTCCTGGTTCTATTACAGGAGTTATAGTGACTCCTCTTGCATTATCTGGATCGATATAATTGAACGGCGTTTTTAAGTCTTCATCATTAAATGGTGCTTCTGTATAAAGCCAATCCGTTCGAATTTGTGAGGTTTCATTTAATTTTGTATTAATTTGAACATAAGGAACGCGTTCTGGAACCGGTAAAACACCGCGAATTAAAATAAAAATAAGAATTGGTATGGCAATGATAAGAAAAGCAATAGTTGTTTTCACTAAAATTAATAACCAAAATCGATTTCTTGATAAAAAATATGAAAGTGTTTCGTAAACAATTCTTATCCATATTGGACCTTTGCGAAAAGAATATCTTTCTCCTTTAATTTCATATATAAGTACCCTTCTTTCATAAGCTCCTAGAGCACTCTGTGGCATTCGTTTTTTAATTTTATCGAGGCCAGGAACTTTTATACCTCTTAAGGCTAAGGACAATGCAATTCGCCCATAAAAATAGATTAAAGAAAGGCGAAGGGCTTTTAATGGTCTTAATATTATTCGAATATATTGACGCTTAAGTTTTTTCATTGAGTAATATTCTCCGAATAAAAGAATGAACCTTTACCATTAGGTACAATTTCAACACCTCTCGATAATAAGTATTTATTCATTTGATTAAGCATTTCCATAGCAATTGCTTTATAATCTTCAAAACTTTTTGGATCTGCTAATAAATCAGTTTCTGAAGCTTTGTCAGTACGAAAATACAAAGATGTTTGCACGCCATAACGTGTTGTTCTCGCAATTAATTTATATTTATCGTTCACCCATGCTCTTTCTTTTACACCAGGTATTGCTTGTGAGTAACTTGGTCTGACATAAAATTCAAAATTCATACCTTCATCTATATCTAAAAGAGATGTAACGCTTGGATAAATAACTCTTGGTTGATTCTCTGGTGTTAACTTTCCAGTTGTAAACCAAATACCTGTTTCCATATAGGCAAGTCCCGCTGGAAAATTTGGTAGTTTCTCAGTTAGGTCGAGAAGAGGTTCTCCATCTAAATCATTTTCTGGAAAATTGACATTAATTCTTCTTGCAATTGTAGGAGCAATATCTATCGTTCGAACTATGTTTTTAATAGGTTTTTGTGACTGAATTGGGACTGTGTTACCTTTTGTTAAAATAATGAGTGGTGTTACATTAGAGTATTCACCTGAAACACCATCTCCATGTCCCATTCCTAAATTACCTTCATAAAGATTTTCTCCATGGTCCCCAAAAAAAAGAATAATAGAATTTCTAAGCCATCCTTTACTTTCGAGTTCATGAAATAAATCTTTTAAAGTACTATCAATTGCATTTAATGAACCATCATATAATGCAACTGTTTGCTTTATTGAAGTGGTAGAAATATTATTAGATTTAGAATTATCAATCACGGTTTGATCGGGAATTTTTCTAAATTTATAGTTTCCATTTTCATCTTTATCTTGAAATTTAGCAAACCATGGACCGGGTGCTGCATACGGAAAATGAGCAGTGGAAAAAAATGTTGTCATAAATACAGGTCGAGAGATTTCTGAGACATGGGAAAGACTTTCTGAAAAAGCTTTTGCAACTAAGCGCGGATCTGATATTTCTGGTGACTCAAGCAATGAGGGAAGAATGCGGTGCATTTTGGGTAAGGTTAAAATAGCTTGAATGACACTGATACCCGAGATCATTCCATTTTCAACCATGGATTGTAAATTTGAGGTTGGCGCATTGATTTCATCTGCTCCAAATGGATATCTAGGAAATATATCACCTGCAAAATCAGAGACAAAAATTGTTGAATAGCCACTTTCTCTTGCTGTTTCAAAAATTGTTTGTTTTTTTCCAATTCTTGTATTTCTAGAAGGAAACATAGTTCTCACGCCATTATTGGAAGAGTAAATCCCAGTAGCTATTTCAACCCAACTCGGAAAAGTGCGTGGAATTCCTACTAGCATAGGTTTAAATAACTCTGCTTCATTTAGTTTAGTTCTTAAAAATGGCATAACATTTGCATATTTATTTTCAGTTAAGCGATCATAACGTAAACTATCACTGGCAAAAATAAAGACATTTGGTCGATGTTGCCTTGTATTGTTTTGTGGTAAATTTATTTTCATTGAAGAATTCATATTTATAAGAAAAATACTACCAAATATGAAGAATATAACAAAAGAAACACCTTGTATTGAAAAAATTCTTGATTCAATATCAAGCTCTTCGACTTGAATCCCTGAACGAGCTTTTTTTACTCTTCGACTTTGGAGAATTAAAAATTTCATATGAATAATAAAATTAATGCAAAATGCAATAGATAACGCTATAAATGGAAGCCATTCTGCGAATGATTTTCTCCTTGATATTTCTGAAAGAGTAGATAAATTTTGGACAATCTTTCTCGCAAAATCGAAATTTTGTACTATCAACCAGTTTTCTGTCACAGCTGGATACATTGAGCTGATTCTGATTATACAGCAAATAAAAAATATAAAGCCAAAAATAATTTTGTATTTATATTTGAATGATGAAGTAATAAATTGAAGACCTAAGCAAATTATCCATGAAATAAATAAGATTTTTAGTAAAATGGATGCAACAAGTAATGGGTGACTTTTTATTACAATTAAAAATAATGAAAATGTATTTTCCCCTAAATAAACAAATCCAGATGAGAATATTATCGAGATAACAAAAAAAGGGACGAAAAAAATCAAACTCCCTAATAAATATCGAATCCAAAAATTTCGCCAATTCTTTACCGTCAACATATTAACACCTATTTCTAATGTTAAGTAACATGCGTGCTAAACTCCCAAAAGTATCCTTTATTTGGTACTTAATAAAAAAAATAAGTGCCTATTTGGAGAATTATGCATGAAGTTACCAAGAATTTATGAACATTTTAAACAAGGACAAATCTTCACAATTGAAGAGGCCCGAGAAAAATTAAAAACCACTGGCAATACCTTACGCAAACGATTGAGCGAACTTGCAACGAGAGGATATATATTTCCCATTCGACAAGGGCTCTACCGTGTTTCTAAAATTGGCGAGCGACCTGAACGTGAGAAAAGTTCACCTTTTGCTATAGCATCCAAACTTACGCCCTATTGTTATGTCGGTTTTCACTCAGCTCTGCAACTTCATGCAAAAGAAACACCAAAAGAAAATGATACTATTTTTGTCGTAAGTCCAACAAAGTTTAATTCTTTTAAGTTTGAAGGGGTTTATTATTTTTGGTGCCAAAGTCCAGAACCTCATGGGCTTGAAACTTATCTATTGCATAATGGAGAACTTGAATTTCCATTATTGGCTTCAAATTTTGAAAAATCTCTTGTGGATTGTTTGAAACGACCAGCCCATTGTCCTCCTTTTCATGAGCTTGTAAGGCTCTGTAAAAAAATAACAATTTCTCCAGATTTTGAGAAGATCCTACGTTATGCTTCGGATTGCAATGTTCAAGCACTATTCAATAGGTTGGGATTTTTATTCGAAAAAAGTTTGGCCTATTGGAAAATTCAAGAGGAATACTTCAAACAAATAGAAGGGAAAATGAGTCGAAAGCAAACCGAATGGCCTATTTTGTATGAAGCACAGACGAAAGCCACGCTCGAGACTCCCTTTTCATATGCTGGAAAGCCGGTTCAGCACCCTGCTGATTCTCAAAATATGCAGGCATTTGAATTGCGCAATCGCTGGAAGGTTCAATTTTCTGTTAATAATCAATAACTTAAATGCATGTATTGATTCATTTGATTTTTTTCTTTGAAATCTCTTGACTCTCAGAGTCTCTTTCTGTAGATAAAAAAACACTCTCAGGTGCGGGAGTAGCTCAGTTGGCTAGAGCATCGCCTTGCCATGGCGAGGGTCGAGGGTTCGAGTCCCTTTTCCCGCTCCAATTAAAATCCCCAGTTTATAATAAACTGGGGATTTTTGTTTTTATTTATATAAAAAACGCACTTTTTTAAAACTTGAATATAATATAGTAACATTCTAATATTTTCTTTTATACAACTTAAAGGAAAATGAGTATGAATTCTGCAATGCCAAAATTCCTCAGTCATGATTTTTATGCGCAACACAATATAAAAATTCCTGTTATACAAGGACCAATGGCGGGTGGTTTTTCTTTGCCTCCACTTGTATCAGCAGTCATAAAAAATAATTGCATTGGGTTTTTAGCTGCAGGATATCTTTCAGCTCAAGTTTTGGAGAAGCAAATAGTTGAAGTTAAAAATGCAGCTAACGGTTTATTTGGTGTAAACTTATTTATGGTGGATAAAAAAAAGGCAGTAATTTATAATAAACCAGAAATTTTAGCGAAAATTGAAAAAAAATTAAAAATTCCGATTCAAAAAAAAATAAATTTTGCAGTTAATGAAGATAATGATGCGAAAATAGACATTATATTAAAGCAAGGCGTAAAATTAGTGAGTTTTACTTTTGGCTTACCAAAAAAAAAATGGGTGGAAAAGTTAAGAGATAATAATGTTTACTTAGTAGGAAGTTGTACAAATATTGAAGAAGCTAAAGCTGTTGAAAAAATGGGACTAGATGCCATAGTGGTGCAAGGAATTGAAACTGGCGGGCATAGAAGTTCTTTTCTAAAATTAAATGATGAAATAGGGTTATTCTCATTATTACAGGAAGTTTCAGAAAATATTAAAATTCCTATTATAGCTGCAGGAGGTATAGTAACTGGTAAAGGAATATTGGCTTCAAGAATTTTAGGTGCTACAGCTGTGCAGATTGGTACAGGATTTTTACTCACACGAGAATGTTCAGCAGTAAGTGCATATAAAAAAGCATTATTAAATTCATATGCGCATGAAACAATTGTGACAGATAAGATCTCAGGAAAAAAGGCTCGAGGAATATGTAACAGATTTATAATTGAATTAAATGCTGCGCAAAATAAAACTCACCCATTTCCAATTCAAAATCAAATGACAAAGGAAATTCGCTCTCACTCACAAAAGAAAAATAAGAGCGACTATTTGTCTTTATGGTGTGGACAATCCATACATTTAATTAAAAAAGAATTAACAGTAGAAGAATTTATAAATAATTTAAAAGTGGAATATTTATCTGCTGCAAATAATTTTTCAATCAGTTAATGCAACTTTAGATTTATATTCTGAATCAAACTGAGTAAATCCAACCTTTGGACAACCTTTTTGTCTCTTTGCAGAAGCTTCATCAAAATAGACATAACGATTTCCATTGTGAGTAGTTAAAACTTTAACATTTAATTCAGTATAATAGCTGTTGACATCTCGATCAATAAAATCATTTTTAACTTTGGAATCGAAATCAAATGGATGAGTTGTTGGATGATATATCTCTAGATCGCAAACAGCAGAAGATGTTAAATTCATACTTGTTACATTGATATTACTTTCACTCACATTTGAATTCTTAAGTGCTTCTAATAGTGGTCTACCATCGGTCTGCCCTAACTTCAAGCCTAATAGAGTCGCAATTGTTGGCGCCACGTCAACATTTCCAGTAGGTAAATCAATTGATGTTTTTTCTTTAAAATCGGGTCCAAAAGCTAATAAAGTATTGTGAATATCTATTTTGCCGAATGAACCATGATTTCCTCTTTGCCAATCTCCATCAGTCGAATCGTATTCAGTGCCCTTTAAACCATTGAC
Organism: Fluviispira vulneris; assembly: GCF_014281055.1. Classification (NCBI taxonomy): domain Bacteria; kingdom Pseudomonadati; phylum Bdellovibrionota; class Oligoflexia; order Silvanigrellales; family Silvanigrellaceae; genus Fluviispira; species Fluviispira vulneris. Next base: position 471,301 of record NZ_JACRSE010000003.1, read on the forward strand.
AATCACATTGGAATTACTAGTCAAGCTCACAATGATATCTGGGTTTCTACCAGATGTATTTGCTAATTTTACATATGATAGTGGCAGTGCTCCATTGGGAAAATGAGAACCGAGTTTATATCTGAGATCATCAACAAAAATAGCACTGTATTCTTGGCGTCTTTGGAAAAAGCGAGTCAATTCTTTTAATACTTCTGGATTGTGATTAGGTAGATAAATATAATCTGTACCTCCATTGGGAGCAATCACGATTTTTTCAACTTTATCAGAGTTAGAAAGATCACTTGGTACAGGATATGCTGGAGAAGTAAAAGCTAAATTTTTTCCAGATTTGTCTTTACAAATTGCATCTGGCTTATTGTAACCGAGAGATGAAGTATGAATTTGTCCATCTGATTTTCTTATTCCAGATAATCCAGCATTAAAACTGCAATCACCTCCGTCGTATGCTGCAATTAAATAACCATCTTTTGTTTTTAATTTTGCTTTAGTTATGAGGTCAGCAGTTCGAATAGTGCCAGATACAGATATGCCATTTGTAATTAATAATTTTTCATTATTTTTCTTCGAATGCACTTTTTCAGATTGAGTTGCTGGACCGATTTTATGATTTCCATTTTCATCACTTACCAATTGATGTAAGTCATACATAAGCTGTGGAAAGCCATTTTCATCATCTCTCTTTGTCGCTAAAATATTACTATGTGAATGGTCTGAAACAATTATTATATTTGTTTTTTTATCTAGATTAAGCTCTTTAAGTTTTGTAACAAGTTTTCCTAGTATTTTATCATTGGCAGACAATGCGTCATAATATGCACTTGAGCCTGGTCCATAAGCATGCTCTGTTGAATCGGGATTTCTTAACCAGAGGACGCTTAAATCTGGGCTTTTATCAGGTATTATATTATTAATAAAGATATTAGACATATATTCATTTTGTGCATTATAAGGTGATTTATTACCTTTTATTGGATCTGTGCCTTCACTTACATCACCTAAATAATAAACTTTATCCTTTTTAATTGGATCTCCGTTGTTTTCTGAGAGAATGAGTTGCCCAGGATTATATGCATTAGCTGTGTATTTAGGTAAACTAATATTTTTTTCTTGCAGCTCTTTTGCAAATTCAAGTGGCCATGCATGCTTTTCATCTAGAATATATCCTTGTGCTTTATAATCTTGGATAAATGCAGATCCTGATTTACCGACAACTGCAGTTACAAGTCCATTTTTTTGCGCTTCTTGCATAAGAGTTGTGACCTGAATAAGGGGTTCATCTACTTGGGGCTGATCAATACTTTGTAAAATTTTATAATCTTGAGTGAAAAAAGGTTCTAAAAAAGAACTTGTGATATCAGTTCCATTTGCATCGCGCGCTTGTTCTTTAATATTTTTATTGAGAGCACGCCATGGATAATAAAGTGTATTCCCATAAAAACCGCTTTTTCCAGCATTGCTCCCCGTAGCAAAAACTTGGGCATTTAGCATTGTGAATGTAGGATAAGATGAATGATTATTTTTAAATTCAACGCCATTTTTAGCTAATTGAATTAAGTTAGGGATAAGATCTTTAGCTTTTGGATCGGTTAAAACATCTGGACGCAAACCATCCCAAACATAAAGTATAATTTTATTTTTTGACGCAAGATTGTTTTTTTCTTGTGACATTTCTGAAACATTTTTGTGAGTTTGACATGAAGTAATTGTTACAATAGATAAACATGTTACAAAATAATTAAACTTATTCGATCTTATAAACATATGCTCCTCCATATTAAAATACAATTAACTTATACGGGTAAAATTTTAAATTTACAAATTAAATAAAGATATTTTTTCATAATAAAAATTGAGAGCAGTTATGATATTGATTTTTCTGAACATTGATAGTATTAAATTTTTAATACGTTTTCATAAAAACAGGAGTGTATTATGAAACCAGGTGTAGGTATTGGAGTTATATTAGAAAAAGATCAGAAAATACTGATAGGAAAAAGAATTGGTAAGCATGGCAATGGATACTATTCTATTCCTGGTGGCATGCTTGAGGCTGGTGAAAGTTTCTTAGAGTGTGCAAAGAGAGAAATATTTGAGGAAACAAATTTACAAATCGAAAATGCAGACTTTTTTTGTGTTACTAATAATATAGAAACATTTAAAGAAGAAGGCGTGCATAATATCTCTATCATTTTATATTGTAATTGCTTTACAGGTCAGTTAAAAGTTATGGAAGCGGATAAGTTTATAGATTTTTCTTGGGTATGTATAGAAAAGTTTGCAGATATTCCCCTACCCCATTTTGAAGGGAGTGAATTGGGAATTCGAGAATATTTAGTGAGAAAGATTTCTTTATAAAATAATTTTCTCGTGCGAAAATGATACAAAAAAAATATTGGAAATTTTCCCTATAAAAAACTTTATAAGAACAATTTTAATTTGTGAATGTTTATACCTCGAATTTAATTTCAAGGAATATTTTAATCAATAATTATTTATGACTTGATTTTTATTTATCAATAAATTTTTATAGAAATTAATAATGAAAGTCGTGCAACAAAGCACACTTGCAAAGAATAAAAAACTCACTTTAAATGGCATTTGGATATTTGTAAACTTTGCCAGTGCACCACCAAGAAATGGAAGTGTTGTTGCAACGATGGCCGCGATGGTTTGAATCTTTGCTGTTGCTCTGCCGATTCGAGCAAAAGGAATGCGATCTTGCAAAATGGTTTTGAAACTTAAACTTAAAATACTAGAAGCTAAACCCGTGAAACCCATTGCTACATAAAAAGCGAGCAAGGGTGATATGGGCCAACTTTGAGTCGCATAGCCGAAGAGGAAAAAAGAAATTGAGTTCATGAGTAAAGCCAATAGCATGACTTTTTCAGGACTCAGTGAATGAAAGAGGAATTTTGCAATCCTGACCCCCATGATTCCTCCAAGTCCTAAAACTGAGATCAGCACTCCAATGCTTGTTTCGGATGCACCAAAACTCATAAATAAAAAGGATATAAGATCATTACTTAGATAAAGAGAAAGTGAAGATAAAATAAGGCATGTGATAGCAAACAATAAAAGCCTATCGTTGCTGATTTTTGTATCTGCACCGTTGCTTTTTGCGCAATCAGCTTTTGCAAGTTGTACCGATTTTTCCACGACATTCATTCTGATGGATGTATATAATCCAATTAAATTTAAAAAAATGGATAGATAGAGTAAGGATGATAGCCCAATATTATTATATAATAATACACAAAGGATTGGCATGCATATTCGACTTGAGTTAACGATATAACCATATTTTTCATAAAATTGAGCTGAAGTTTCAGTAGGCAATAACATTTTAGAGACTGTAACAGAATTGCCAAAGCGACCAATATTCTTTAAAAAGACAATTGAACAAAGAAAAAATATATTTGCAATATACAGTGACAGGAGCATGGCGATCAGCATGAAGGAAAAACTTATAATGCGAATGTTATGGGTTGCTTTTTTGTCTGCAGCTTTGCCAATTGTTTTACTAAATATGATTTGAGGTGCCGTAAAGCAGGTTCCCATAATGCCAATTTCTAAACTATTACTTGATAATACATAAATTGCCATTATAGAAAAAACTGTATAGTCAAGATAAAGATCGAGCTCATTGATTGCAAGGTTTAAATAGCGCACTTTTCCTCCTTGTGAATTTATTAAGATATATATAAAAATTAATTCTTATATTTAAATTTGTCAATTTATTCTTTTAATAATGACTAAAAATATAATTATTTTATGGAAATAAAAATTTTTTTTTAAATATATTTACATAAGTAATTTACATTATTAAATAAAAGTGTAAGAATCTTTTCTGTTAGCAAAATTTTAACAAGTGATTAAATGGAGGAGTGAATAATGGCTTTAAATTTAAGGGAAAATGAAAAATTAAAGTTAAAAGCAAAAATACACTGGCTGTCTTATACTTTTCAAATTTTATTTGGAGTATTATTCACTTTATACGGATTAACAACCCTTGCCTCAAAAGACTCTCATTTATTATTATCTTTAATAATAGGTTTGTTACCTTTGCTTTATAAAATGTTAGTTAATTATTGTAAAGAATATTCACTTACAAATCAAAGATTATACATTGAAGATGGGATTTTAGCTAAGACAAAGAGAGAGATTCCTGTGCAAAAAATCAATGATTTTGAAATAAATCAAGGAATTATTCAAAGGATATTTGGAGCAGGGAACGTTCACGTGTTAACAGGAAATGACAAACCGACAATTTTAAGAAATATAAAAAATCCAGATGATTTTAAAAATAATATGAGTGAAATTACAGGTGTTATTTCACAAAAAGCAATAAATCCTGTATAAATATAGAATTCTGATATGGTAGATGAATACTTTTTTTTATCAGAAATTAAATTTGTAAATAACTAAAGAATTTTATATTTCAAGAAAATCATGATTGACAGTTTCTATACTTCGCCTTTTTTTCAGAATTTATTTTTAAAAGCTTTTTTAAAAGTTCTTTTTGCTTATTCTCCTGATTTTTCTTTAAAAGTAACTGAATAAGCTCATTTTGAGTTTGGGAAGTTAAAGGTGCTGTATCTGTTTGAGATTTCTTATTCATAATATTTGCCCTATTCAAGCTAAAAGCTGATTGGAAATCTTTTCACAATTTATCACTATAATAGCACAGTTTAAAAAATTTCTGTTAGCAGTTTTTAGAAAGATTCTATTAATTTTATTTAAAGGCATTTAATGAACTCTAAGAAATTTATAAAAAATTATAAATTATTTGTTTATGAGTGGCTGGGGAACTAGGACTCGAACCTAGACTAACGGAGTCAGAACCCGTCGTCCTGCCATTAGACGATTCCCCAAGATAGAGTGAGCTGAGCTATATCCTAGTGAAAAAAAATCTTCAAGTCGAGAAACTGGGATTATTTTAAATTTGGGATTAAATTTTTTTAATTAAGAGTCTTAGTCTATCATTTGCTTCATTTAAAGACTCTTTATATTTGTGGCTTTCAAGAATGCTTTGGGTAAACTCACCATTTTTACCATACCATTTTCCATTTATACACATGTTATATATAGCTCCTGTTGTATCACCCATACTTAAAGATCTTAAAAGATCTGAAGGAGGCCAGAAACAAGGATGGTTTGTTTCCCAAACAGTGAGATTAGCTAATGCTTCTTTCTCAATCGTCCCTGCTACAAAATGCGGATGAAAATTTCCTGGGCCTGATAAAACTTTATTTAATAAGAAATTTAAATTTGAAAATTTGTCTTCTAGTATTTTTGTTTTAATCCTGTTTTTTATAAATATATTATTTTCTTTGCCTAGCTTTTTATTCAATATTTTGGAAAAATTACCAAAAGTATTGTTGAGAGAAGGAAAGCCGCCCACAAAGCGCATTTCTTTTTGTACATTCATGGAGTCGTTGCTTGCCACGCAATCTGTTCCAATAAACCATTGTGCGTCATATTTTTCCCATTCTAAAATATTTGCAGGAAACTGAAAGATCATTTGGGAAAATGGACAATAAACGAGAGCACAATTTTTTCGGTGAATTTTCTTTAAATCACCTTTATTTAAATAAATCCCATGTACAAGTAATGAATTAATATTTTCATCAAAAATTTTGAGTTTATTTAGAAATCCAATTGGAGTTAAATGATGTCGTGCATAAATTCTTTTCACTTCTTCATATGATTGAGCAACATGCGAATGTATGGGTAGATTGTGTTCGAGAGCTGCCTGTCGAATTTGTTCCCATAAATTTTCACTGACAGTATCTGTTGCATGAGGACCAAATGCAGAAAATATTCCAGCATTTGAATATTGTGAACTTTCATGAATTGTGAGTGTCTCTTGAAAAGCACGTTCACAAAGTGCTACACCAGGCCCAGACAGGTCTTGTAAAGTTGGAGAAATTACAGCGCTAATGCCAATCTCTAAACACGCTTGAGCCAAAGAAATACCGTGGTAATAATGATCCCAAATAAGAGCATTGCCATTTAAAATATTTTCGTAAACGCCCATACGTGCAAATGCTAGTACATCTGCGGCTGATAAGTGGGATTCTGCTTTAAAGAATAAGTCTTCGACTAAGTTTTTTGTTTGACTTCTATTACTTAAAATTGCTCTAAAGAAACACATTGCGATATGAGTGTGGCAATTAACGAAAGAGGGTGAAATCAAACGATCGCCAAAATCATGGATTTCGTATTGGTTGTTTTGCTTTTCTTTTTTCTTATGTTCTTGATAAGATTTTAATGTGTGTTTTTTAACCTTGGTAATATGAATACCAGAGATTTCTATGAAAGCTGGGCAAATAATAAACTCAGAATTTTCTCTTAGGAGAACTTGGCTTGAGAGGATCAACATTTTTTTTAGCACGGTATTCTCCAAAGTAAAAAAATGTTTTATAAATAAAACTTACAAACTGCAAGAGAAAATATGATAAAGATAATTTCATTTATAACCTATGTTATCTTTATTTTCTATACAAATATTTTATATGCTGAAGATTATGGATATATTTGGTTCCCAGTTGCGTGGTCATTTTCACTGGGCGAAGGAAACAGTTCGAATCTAAATTTAACAATTCGCTCAATACGGTTAAATTTTAGAGAATTAAGTCAAAATAAATATATTTACTCAAGTTTAGATCTTCCTTTAAAAAATCAAAAACAATTTATTCTTACAAATAAAAATATAATAAAAACAGTTTATTCAGCAAAACTACTAAAACTTCCAGAAGGGAAATATGAATTCGTTGGGGTAAGCGCAGAGATAAAAAATGGTATCAATGAATTTACTGAAATTGATATTCCTTTTTACGATCCATTTATAAATAAAGTTGCACAAAAAATTCAATTCAATGTTGGGAAAAATAATATTTCTCCCTTCCCTTCTCTATCTGCTGAATCAAAAATTTATTTTATCAATAAAAAACTCGAACAAAAAACGTTATTTGATATTATTGACGATGATGTCATATATATTGATCCCATCCGTGAATATATCAAAAAACTAGGAAGAACTTTTCATAGGAATTTCTCTGGATTTCAAATAGCGAATCTTTCCTTTCCACCCTTACAGAGTTCTGGCAATTTTCTTAAATCATCTAAAGCTTATTATTTAGGGCTAATATTGGATATTCCATGTGAAGTAAAAGGCACATTGCGTTTTATCTGGGTTAATAAAACTGAACCTATACAGTACTCATTTCTTATGAGAGTCAATCATGCAGCAATCAAATGCAAAGATGAAAAATTTGTACCACAAAAATTTTACTTTCCAGAAGGAAATTGGATGCTACAATCGATGAATGTTATATCTACCAACAAAAAGATAAATAATTTTAATACATATGAATTATTGAAAAAAAGTAGAATTACCAAGTATTATTTTAATTTAAATGATTTATATTATGAATCGTCAAATATTAAGGAAAGAGCGTTAACAAAAATAATTGAAATTAATTTGAATTCTAAACGTGATCCTGACGGAGTGTATTTTCTAGGAAGTTCTGAAATTAAAAAAAACAAAGATAGTATTTCTAAAGAAAACTATTTAATATATTTTAAAAGAAATTATGAAATAATAGATGTGCGAAAACTTTTTTCAGCAAAGCGCGTTTATAATGCTTATACAAGTGAAATAATGAAAAAAGATAGGATAATAGGAACGATTAATTTAAAAATTGAACTTATTGGGAATGAAAGGGTAAAACGAATTCAAGACAAATATTTAGCAGAATTAAAAACCTATTCCACTCAAGAGCTTGCATCTTGTGTTTCTGATCAAGAAATTCAAGATCCACTTATGGTTTTGAATGGTGTTATAAAAATAAAAAACACGAAAAAAAGATCGAATTCAGTCGATTTTTCAAAAAATGATATTACATTTAATATAAATGGCAAATCACAAGAGATTGTAAAAAATTGTTTAGATCTAAAGTTACGAAATTTTAAATTCTCAAAAGCTGTTAATCCTCCTTTTATAGCAAATATAACATTTGAAAGTTTGTAATACAATTGATGAGATTTTATGGGAAAAAATATTTCAGGAAAATAAAAATTGTAATATTATTAATATGAGCTATTCCCTTAGGAGTTTTACTCAGTCTTGCCATAGGTCACCATTTTACAGCACATAAAAGAGAAAATATAATCAAACATCTTCTAAATCGTTAGGCATTGGAAATATTCCAGAGATTATTCATTCAATAATTGCTGAAAATAGTGTGGTTAAGAAATTAAAAAAAAACTGGAAGGTGGCATGACAGAACTTCAGTTTGCTTCTGCAATTGGAATTCCAGCAATTTTTATTTCTCAAAAATTTAAACGTTATCTTTTGGGTGTTAAAGAAGTTTTAGGTGAAATTAGGGAGGTATCAGAAGAATTGAACAAACTCTCTCAACTATCGAAAAATTAAAAATCATGTTTCAGAAGAGGCAAGAAATTTAAATGAAGTATAATACCGTTTAGTTAAAGTCTCTTTTCAATAAGAATGTTGTAAAAGGAGAAATTTTTTCCAAAATAAAATATTATATTTATTTGACAAATATTTAATAAATTTTTAGATACTAAAAAAAATTATCCGAAGCGTAAAAATGAATGACCAGGCTCTTCTTCTTGTAATGATGTAATGTGTCCATCAAGAAATTCGCAGTTATTTGTTGAAAATGGAGTCCAAATTCCGCTAAAGGGTTGTGCATAATAAAATTCTTTTCCAAATTCCTCTATACATTTTTCTTTCAATGCTATGACTTGAGAAATGTCATTTTCAATTACAAAATGAACAAAATATTGATTTTCGTCTATGGGCATTGATTGCCATTTTCCTTGTACTTTAGTATTTCCTTTATCAAGTAATTCCCATTTCTGATTTTTATTTGAACAAATAACTTTTACTTCTTCAGCAACAGAATGTCTTTCATGTAATAAAAATGATATCATAAAAATGAAATAGAAAAATAATTTTTGTTTGTTCATTGAATCTCCTTATAATTCATAATTCGCATAAAAAAAATATAAAAAGCACTATAAAGACTGAAGCAATAGCTTCAATTTTTAAAAAATTTATTGAAAAAATTAACATGACTTCAGCTACGAAAGATCTGAAAATGAAAGTTCATTAATATTTGTCCTACTACATATAATTTTTTTTCTCAACAATATTTCTATTTTTTTTTAGAATAAATAAAAGCATTATGAATTCTCGAGATTTTCCAAAACGATATAACACCTTTTGTAAATCATTGAAGCAAAGTTATTTTTCATTTATCGAAACGGGGGTAATGCTTCTAAACTGTTTTAATCTAACAAATAGATTTTCTACCAAACGTCGATTCGTTGAGTTGATTTCCTATTCTTCTATCGTGATCTTGTCTTTCACTTAAAATAAAAATTAGAGGGTCTCCATATGAGTCAGAAATCATAAATTATATATAACTGGAATTTTCACAAACAGCTTGACCAATACATTCTACTTTTTTGCATTTTGAATTTACAGAATGCTGATGTGCTTTCGCTAATGTTGAATCTATAAAATTCCATCCATTATCTAATTCTCCTCGAATTTTTAATAATAGCTCGCGCCCAACTTCCTAGTTTTGACCAACGATTAAATTTATTAAATACTGTTGAAAATGAACCAAACTCCGTTGGTAGATCCCTCCTTGGAGCTCCTGTTCGTAGCTTCCAAAAAACGGCTTCCGTAAAAATCCTAATTCTATTTGAAAAATGAATCTTAAATTCTTTAACCAATGGCACTTGCTTAGACCACATTGGAGCTATTATCATCAGCCTCAACATATTTCCCTCTTTTGTTAGGCTTCGTAATCCAACTTTTGCAGGAAATCTGCCAGAAATAAAGAATTCTTCATTATTTGAGAACACTCCGTAAGTTTTATATAACTTTACTCTCATCGTTAAGGAGAACTTCTTTAAAATACATAGGAAAAAGTAATGTACAAGATTATAAAGAAAAAGAACTGCGTATTTGAATATTTTCAACTTGGAGAGCATACAGAAAAAATTATTTTATTTACAGATTTTAAATCGAGTATAAACCGATGGAATAAGCAATTTATAGAAAATTTATCGAAATATTTTACAGTGGTTTGTTTTAATTATCCTGAAATTGGTCAGTCCAAATATGAACAAATTGAAAAAATTGAAGACTACGCAAAATTTGCCATAGATATGCTTGATTTGGATGGAAAAGATGATTTTTACTTTTTTGGTCACTCAATGGGAGGATATGTTGTTCGATCTTATCTATCTTTAAACAATTGCCCTATGCCAAAAGCAGTTATTTTTAATAATACTTCACCAGGTGGGCAAAAGAGAGTTGTGTTAAATAGAGATATTTATCATATCCTTAATAATGAAGATTCTGAAAGTCCAGCATATATAAAACTTATGTATGGTAAAAATATTGGGCTTGATGTTTTAAATGAATCTTATTTGTCTAGAGATGTGTTAAATATATCAAAAGACGTAGAAAAGAAGCAAACTGAACTTATCATGAACTTTTTCAAAGAAGAGAGTTTATATTCACAAAAAATATCTCAACCTGTCTGTATTATTCACGGGCGAAATGATCAGGTTTTCCCTCTACAAAATGCATATAATTTTTTACCAATGTGTGAAAATATAACTGAATTGCATTTAACTCATGGTCATCATGCTCATCTCACTGAATATTCAGATTATATTGCGAAGATTATAATTTCATTTGTGCAGGATTTAAAAAAATTTAATTTAAAAATTTAATACGGTTTTGGTTTGTCTGGAGTTTTATGGAAATGAATTGTTTTTCTGTCGCCCCAGTAAAAATCTGCGCCAAGGGCGAGTTTTTGAAAAACTTCTATGGCCTCTTTTTTCGATTCAAAATCAACGTAGGCTTCTCTATATTCACCAATTTGAACATTAGTGTATTTGATAATAACTCTGTATTTACCATTGTGGAGGATCATAATATCAACCCAATTGGCACTAAAACCTTCTGCATAAGATTTGGGGTTGAATGGTATTGAGATAATTAGAATAGTAATAAAAATGATTAAGATTTTTTTCATAAAAAAAACTCTGTCCTTAGCATTTATTAAGACTTTTCGGAAGATGAGTTCCAAGTCTTAAATGCGAAAAGACAGAGTTAAGATACTGAAAAAATGACCCTATTTAGGTTCTATAAAACCCAAGGGCGCGTTCCTTCGTTGGAAGGTGTTTTGCCAATTGCATCCTTGCGGCTCAACTTTATGCGGCCAGTGCGATCGAGTTCGATGACTTTAACCATGATTTCATCGCCTTCTTTAACAACTTCTTCAGTTTTATTAACGCGTGTTGCAGCCAATTGTGAAATATGTACGAGGCCTTCAATTCCAGGTTTAATTTCAACAAATGCGCCAAAATCAGCAGTTTTCTTGACAATTCCAAGATAAATTTCGCCAATTTCTGGGTCAGTGGTTAGATAGTTGATCATGCGTTTTGCTTTTGCAGCAGCAGTTCCATCTGTCGATGCAACGCTCACGATGCCTTCATCGTTGACTTCGAGTTTACAACCTGTATCAGCAACGATTTTCTTAATGTTTTTACCACCTGGGCCAATGAGATCACGCACTCTTTCAGGTTTAATTTTAATCTGTTCAATGCGTGGAGCCAATTGACTTAAATCGTTTGGACGCGCAATTGTATGGAGCATTCTGTCAAGAATATGTGTACGACCTTCTTTAGCTTGGGCAAGGGCTTGTCTAAGAATTTCCATGGAAATTCCTTCGATTTTAATATCCATTTGCAAAGCTGTTATTCCTGATTTACTTCCAGCAACTTTAAAATCCATATCTCCTAGGTGATCTTCGTCGCCTAAAATGTCAGAAAGGATTGCAAATTCTTTGCCTTCTAAAATAAGGCCCATTGCAATACCAGCAATAGGTTCTTTTAGAGGAACGCCAGCGTCGAGCATGGAAAGTGTGCCTGAGCAGACAGAAGCCATTGAACTTGAACCATTGCTTTCTGTGATTTCAGAAACGATACGGATAGAATAAGGAAAACGATTGCGTGCTGGGAGAGCGGCTTTAAGAGCTCTTTCGGCTAAGTTTCCATGTCCCACTTCACGGCGAGCTGGAGAGCCTAAGCGTTTGACTTCACCTACGGAATAGCCCGGCATATTGTAATGAAGCATGAAAGTTTTTTCTTCAAGAACATTCATAATTGATTCGCTTTTTTGCGAATCATCGCTGGTTCCTAAAGTAACTACACCAAGGGATTGAGTTTCACCACGGGTAAAGAGCGCTGAACCATGCGTTCTTTTTAATACACTCGTTTGACAATCGATATTGCGTATATCTTTTGTTGAACGCCCATCAACACGTCTATTGTCTTTAATAATACTTGTGCGTAAGGTTTTATATTCTTGCATTTCGAAAAGGTAACTAAATGCTTTTTCAGATTCAGCATTTCCTTCTTCAACAAGAGCAGCTTTTGCTTCTTGCTTGATTTTGTCTATTTCGCTTTTACGTTCAGCTTTTCCTGCAATTGCATATGCATCACGGAGTGGTTTTGCATATTTTTTAGCGAGAGTTGCTTTCATATCAGCATTTTCTGGCGCGCTTGGCACAGCTCTTTTTTCTTTTCCGCAAATTGAACGTATTTCTTCTTGTACAGCACAGAGTTTTTTAATTTCTTTGTGACCAATTTCAATAGCTTCAAGAACTTGTTCTTCTGAGAGAAAATTAACTGCGGCTTCAACCATTAAAATGGCTTCGCTTGTTCCGGCAACAACAAGATCGAGATCGCTTTCAGGTAGCTCTGCTTCAGGAGGGTTAATTAGGTATTTTCCATTTTTAAAACCAACGCGCACTCCTGCCACAGGTCCAGCAAAAGGAATGTCTGAAATATGCAGAGCGCAGCTTGCACCAAGAATAGCGAGTTGTGCAGGGGAAACTTTAGGGTCAAGAGAGACAACTGTGGCAATAACCTGTGTCTCAACAAGATAAGTTTCTGGAAAAAGAGGGCGGATAGGGCGGTCAATCAGACGACTGGTAAGAATCTCGCGGTCAGATGGTCTTGTTTCTCTCTTAATATACCCGCCAGGTATACGGCCAGCAGAATAAAACTTTTCTATATAATCTACTGATAAAGGGAAAAATGAAGCTGTCGCTTGTGCTTGTTTTGCTGCAGTTGCAGAGACAAGGACTTGTGTACCACCGCAAGTGATAAGAACAGATCCGCCAGCTTGGCGAGCAATGCGACCTGTTTCAATGTGGATTTGGTCGTCGCCAATTTTGACGGACTTTTCTGTAATTTTGAACATGAAATAACCTTAAAAAACATAAATATTCCACTCAAAATCGGGATATATGAGGGGATATTTTATTGATGTTTATCCTCACGGCCAATCCGAGAGTCCCAGTGCACCATGCACCAGCTTGAGTGTGTCCCGTTCGTCGATCAAAGATATTAGCAGAGATTAAAGTTATTAAAAAGCTTTTTCATTCTATTTTGGTTGAAAGTCTTTGCATTTGGTGGTCTAACGGGTTTGAAGTTTTGGCTCTTTTCTCTTCTTTGGAAGGAATGTCTAGTCTTTATATTGGAGATATTTTCCATGTCGTTATTCAAAGTTTTACACTATCCACATGTTCTTTTGCGCAAAAAAGGGACGCCTATTACCAATTTTTCTGATAACTTTCGCTTATTCTTAAAGAACTTTATAGCGACAATGTATGAATTTGATGGAGGTGGACTTGCTGCTCCTCAGGTCGGAATTGCAAAACGTTTTTTTGTAGTAGATTTCAAAGCTGTCTTTGAAAGTGATAAATTTGAAAATAAGGAAAATAGCTTTAAAGTATTTGATAAAGATAACAATGAAATACCTGCAATTTTTCCAATGGTGTTTGTGAACCCAGAACTTGTTGCAATGACTGAACCCATTAAAGTGAATTGGGAAGGTTGTTTGTCTTTTCCGAATGTAGAATCTTTTGAAACACAACGTTTTTTAAATGTTGAAATTCATGCTCAAAATGAATTTGGCGAAAAATTTTCTGTTAAATCTACACATCTATATGCAAGTGTATGTTTTCAACATGAATATGATCATTTAGATGGTATTATGTTACCCGATAGATGGAATAAAAAAAGTTTCTTTGAAGAAAATATTATTTTAGATATCAAAGATTTTGAAAATGATCCTAAAGAAAGAAAGCGCATGAAAAAATTAAAAGTTATTGAAGCGCATAAATTAAAATATGATTTTATTTAATTAAAGTGTATGAAAATAATTATCAATAGTAAGTATTTAATTTGTAGGTGGAAATTGAAATTTAAAATCCTAAAGCACAGCTTTCTTTTTTGTTTTTTATTTTTAATAGGTTGTGATAAATCTAGTAAATCAACACATAATAACAATATAGTAATTAACAAACCGATTAACAAAGCACTTTATTCTGAGGCATTAGGAACAGTGAATTTGGGCAATACATGTTTTGCCAATTCTGTTCATAAATTGCTATGGGAGTACTTACGTAATCCTAAAGTAAATCCGAATAAAATAAAAAATAGTAATGTTCAGAAATCATTTTATGATTTCATGGATAAAATGAATAAAAAAAATAACTTATTATATTCAGATCCTTCTCAAGTAACTTTTGAGAATGCAAAAGATCCTTACTATAATGATCAATTAAATAATTTATTTGAAAATATTCAAAATGAGTTAATATCTCAAGGAGGTGATGGAACTATTTCTGGATATTCACTTAAAAAAGATCAGATGGATGCTGAGGAGTATTTTGTTAAATTAATAGAACTGCTAGATTTCAATTCTGTTTTACCATCGCTGACTATTTCAACACAAATTGTATTAGAAGACGGATCAAAATTGCCTGCACAAGCGGAAACGACTAAAAAAGATGGTAACCCTGATGATATAATTTATTTTCCTATAAATATACAACATGATATCCACTCATTCGATCAATTGCTTTTGAAAAACTTAACTACAGAAATTGATGATTATAAAGTTAATGGTATCGTACATAATATTACAAAAAACACATACTTTACTTTGAAAGATATGAATAAAGTTCCAGATAAATTATTCTTTGGATTAAAAAGATTTACTTATGACTTATATGGAAAATCATTTAAAATTAATAGCAATATTTCTTTAACTAAAAATATCAATATCGATTTCTTTAGTATGAATTTATCTGAAAAAATAACTGGTTATTATAGATTAAATGGTGCTGTCGTTCACTATGGTAATGATTTAAAAAATGGACATTATGTTGCTTATATTAAGTCAGATGATAATAACTGGTACAAACATGAAGATACCCATATTAGTCTAATTGAAACAGAAGATGAACAATTAGCTATGAAAAATGATATTGAAAATAATGGATATTTATTTTTATTTTCAAATATAAGTAATTAGGGTGCCTTCGCAAAAAATGATGAAAATTTCATTTTTGGTGTTCATGTAAGCAAAAATTTGAGGATACATTCTAGTATAAATTTGCATTTTCATGCAAATGTAAAAGAAACTCGATAATGTTTTCTTTTGTTTCTCTTGGTAAAAAATAAAATTCAGGCATTTCACTTTTTGGAATGCCTAAATCTATAGTTTTAAATAAACTCTCTTTGCTAAAACCATTAATATAATTGGAAGATGGATCAAGAAAATTAGGGGCCCTCTTTCTTAAGGTAACTGAGAGGGGACCATCACCTTTACCGCTTGGTCCATGACAGTTTGCGCAGTACTCAATAAATGCATTTCTTCCTAACAATTGTTTATCAGTAAAATTAAAATTCTTTTTTTCTTCTTCAGTAATTGCCCAGGGGGCGGGTGAGTTTTGAAAAAGTTTTCCCAGAGGAGATTTGTCGAAATATGCAGGAATAATCATAAATACTGCAATTAAAATGAAAAATAATAATATAAATATCCCCGTGATTGCTTTGATTGGAATCCCATTTCTTTTGTTATTGCGAGTCGATTTATGTTTCATTTACTTAACCTCATTGTTGCGGTATCTAATTTGTAAACCTGAGTTCTTTTATCTTTAAAAAACTGCATTTTCAATTTTTACATGCTATGGTTTGCCCCCGATGGCATTGTTTTCTCAGTGAATTCGTTTTGGAGAAGTAAATGATTAAAAGAATTCAAGACAAATGTAGAATTAAAAAGTTATTAAATTTCACCCTTATATTTTCTGCATCCCCTCTCTTTTTCGCTCATTATAACGCAAAAGCATCCACCTCTCTGATGGTGAGCGGGCATGCAGGTGTGGTTGGGCAAGCAACTTATAGCACTCCTCCTAAGCAATCTACTTACTCAGCGTTTCGTGTGCCTATCGGTTTATTATTTGAAGCGCGCCCAACTGATAATTTTTCACTCTTTTTGGGTCTTGAATATGCTTATAACAATTATCCAGGTCCAAGCACATTATTGGGGCAGAACGCGCAAGCAACTGCCCATTCAAGTGATGATAAAACAAATGCTTACTCATTTTTTCCCTTTTCAAACTCCGTCAATGGATCAACTGCTTACTCACAAAATACGGATGTTCCGACCTTGACTCAAGCCTATTTCAGTTATCAAACAGCAGTTGGGTTATTCAGTGCTGGGCGCATGCCTCGCAATTGGGGTTTAGGTATTTGGCGCAATGCGGAATGGTCACCTTATAGCTCATTGCCGACAACAACCGACTCTATTTCGCTCTATACAGACTTTAATGCCTTTGACGTAGCGATTTATATTGATAAATATGGTGAATTAACCGGAGGGACATCAAATGATGGGGATGCCAATGCTTATACGATAGAAGCGCGCTTAAAATCAGACACGTCAGACGTCGCTAGTTCAGGAGTGAGCCAAGAAATTGGTATAACTTATTCCAAGTTTTCCCATAATAATTCAAATACTTCACTGAATATTTTAGATGTTTATTCAAAGTTTTATTTATCTAAATTTTTTCTTGGAACAGAGGTTTTGTACCCAAGCGGTACGACACAAAGCTTGAATTATCAGAACTTAGGTGGAGACTCAGTTGCTTCTACAACCAATGCAGCGCGAACAGCTCTTCCACAAACTATACAAAGTGCATTTGCTGCTCTTTTAAAAATGAAATATCAAATTGGTGGTAAAGACAATTCATCCATAGCAGCCATAGAAAAATCTCAAAAATTAATCGGCACTTCAGATCGTGAAGAGTCCCATGTCGTAGGTTTATGGGCTGGATATGCAAGCGGTGGTTCCAATCAATTTTACACTTCGACAACGGGCAGCGATATCACTGCGGCTGTTATGAATTCAAATATACAACCTTCATTTTTAATGTTTAACAACACAATGCCTGCCATCAACGGTATGCCTGGTGGTGCAATAACCAACACAACTTTCGTGCGCTTAGATTATACTTATGAATCCCCTGGTATCGGTTCTTTTGGCCCAACCGTGGTTTGGGCAATGCTCAATAAATTAAACGATTTGACACAAACAAGTAATAATTGCGCTAACGAACCAAGTGCAACTTCATCTGTTAACAAACTTTGTGTTGGCTATGAGCGCGATCTTGGCGTAGAAATTGATATGTCTTATCGTTATACGACTCTTGACCGTGTGACATTTGGCCTCGATGCAGGTTACTGGTTTGTGGGTCAGGCATGGAAAATTCGAGACTCGAATGGAAATTTCACAACTCCTGATGGGAATTACGGTTTGCGTGCTTCTATCTCTACAGAATTTTGATTTCTACCAAATAACAATAAAGTTTTCAGGGTCATAACGTTTCCCACTCACTTCTATTTCATAATGCACATGTGGACCGGTGCTATGACCTGTGTTTCCAACTGCGGCAATAATATCGCCTTTTTTTACTTTTGCCCCTTCTTTTACATAAATTGCACTTGTGTGAGCATATCGTGTTATCATTTTTCTTTCATGCTGTATCTCTACAAATTTCCCATAATCTTCTGTGCGATTGACCTTTGTGACCACACCATTAGCTGTTGCATAAATAGGTGAGCCAGCAGGTGCAGCAACATCTATTCCATAGTGAATGCGTGCTTGGCCTGAGATAGGGCTCGTTCTCCAGCCAAAGATAGAAGTGAGTCTGCCCCGAACGGGTGAAATGTCAGGGATTGATTGAAGTTTTAAAGCATTTTTTTGTGCTTCAACTAAAAATCTTTTTAAATCATTTAGTTGTTTGGTCGTCTTGAGTTCTGACTCTTGTACAATGTCAAATAAAGACTTGAGCTCTAAACTTTCTATTTTTAAACCTGTGATTTTATTCCTTTGAGCGAACTCTTCTCGTGTCAAAGGGCCTATGCCATTTTGCTCAGTTGGATTATTTTGAGTCTTATTTTTGTTTGGTTTTCGGTCATCAGTTCTTGTCGTTACTTTTTTGATTTTCTCTGAGTAATTCGTAACTTGATTAACTGACTCTTGGATGCTGTGAATACGGGAGTTCAGCGCATCGACTTCGCTTTGCAACCCTCTGCTATCGTCCCGTGCTTGTTCGAGCTCTAGAGCGATTTTTCTAACGGATAAGTAATTCACTGTCATTGCAATTGCGACAGTTATTATCATGGCTGAGAGAATAAAAAACAAAGGAGGGATGAATCCAGGAATTCTGTAAATATGTGTTTTTCCAGTTGTTTTGGATATATATAAAACAGTGTGTGACTCTAATATGGAAGTTCTAAGCTTTTTTTGGGCTGTTAGTTTATTTTTTCGTTTTTTTGAAAAAAGCACTCAAAAAATTCCTCCAGTATAAACGGATTACACTGCTTATATCGGAAGAATTCTTTTGTAAATCGAGTAATATTTGCCTAATTTCTTCAGAAATCATTGGGTAGGAAATTTTTGTGTGGCCTGGCCGGCGCGATTCGAACACGCGACCATCGGATTAGAAATCCGATGCTCTATCCAGCTGAGCTACGGCCAGAACACACGTCATTTTGGTTAGCATAAGCGAATATTGTTGTAAAGCTTTTCCTAGAAAAAGGCTTGTAAAAGCTTTTTTTGACTCTTTACCAATCAGATTTGTCGAATTTTTTTTCATAGCCAAAGATTTTTAAATTCATCGATATGACATAAGTAGGGTTGCTTTCAGGAATTCCTGCAGGTTTGTTTATTGCAAAAATTAAATCGAGACAATCCTGAATATTTAACAAAGATATATTCTTGGTCGAAGCATAATTACGGCCGTTAGAAAAATCGGTTCCAGCTGGAGCGGAAGGGTCAGTGTTTTGTGCCCATTCATAATTTAATTTTAACCAATTGTAAGGTAAATAAGTTATACCATAAGATTCCTGAGTTTTCTTTATAAATTGATTTGTATTCTTGGAATCAAGCACAAATTGTTGATTATTTGAATAAGAAAGTTTGATCCCAAAAGGAAAATTTGCGTTAGATGAAAAACTCAAAGAATTTATTCTTTGATAATATTGGCTATATGAGGTTGTGAGAGTTCCATCTATGGGGATAAAAGGAGCTAAGTTTATTTTTCCTGACGCAATGATATCCGTGTATTTCTGCACAGGAATAGGAACAACAGAACTCCCTGCATTTTGATTTGCTTCATCAGCAGTTCTTTCTGCCAACAGGTTGTAGCCAGTTGCAATTGACAAGGTCAGAGGAGTCATTGTCCAGAGAGTTTCTTTTTGAAAGTAATTGCCTTCTGGCCAAATATAGTTTTGTTTTAATTCATACGAACTGACTTTATCTGAATAGTCATTTAATTCTTTTTGTGCCCAAAGATCGAATACTTTTGTTGCTTCAGCTTCTGAGGTAAATTGAAAAATTTCTTTCGTGTCAGGAGGTGAATTTAAATTTTTATCTTTAATACTTTCATAGAAATATTGTATATTGCCAACTCCTAAATCTTGTCTTTTTGGAATACGAGCAATAGGTGCTTTTGATAATTTATAATTTTCTTTTTTTATTGTCCATGAAGTTTCTATTCCTAACGTTAATGTAGCATTACTTAATACATTATCTTCAGCGTACCATAGCTGATATGTTGACGGAAAATTAGAGCTTTTAGTTACATTAGGGATATATGAAAAATCTGCAAATGGTTTAATGTTTTGTGTAATAGCTATATTTTTTGCATCTAAATAGGCATTTTTTAGATTAGCATAAATAGGAATTTCTATATGTGATCCATATTGAAGATATGATAAAAATGGTTGGGTAGTATTATAAGGAGCAGATTTTGGAAAATAATATTGTGTTCCTGTTCCTTTAACTGAGATATTGGCATTTATATAATCGTTCGATTTTAATGGTAATATAATTTTAGAAGAAGTATTGAGGCGATAGCCACTTGCATAAGGATCAGTAATACTCTTATTTGCATTTGGATCAAAAAGTACACTTGTTCCTTGTGGAGAAGAACTATTCTGATTCATAGAAATAAAATTCGTTCCATTGATTCTATCTACATTTTCCCAAGCAGTTTCATTACTAAAAGAAAATGGTACATTGAAATAATGATCTGGCAAAAGATGAAATTCAACTCGTGGCAAACGAAGAGGAGTATTCGATTGTGAATCTGCAAATAAATCTTTTAATCCTTGCCCACGAATGGAGAGAATATAATTATGACCATAATACTCAGCATCCACTTCTTGATTTAAAAATCTTCTTGATGCAGGAGAAGTGTCGCCATAAACGGAAGCCAAGGGATTTATATTGATATTATTATCTGAAAAATCAGAAATATAGTTATTGTCACTGACTAATTGGGCATTGCCTTTTAGGGAAAATGATTGACCAATAGGGATATTTATTGAATTGTTTGAATACCATCTGTTTTCCTTATTTGAACCCAAATAACTTTTGTATCTTTGATTTATAATTTCTTCATTTACAGATGCGGGGGTTGGGATGAGCGAAGATGTTATATTCGACTGATTATTTTCCCAATTTGTTTGATTTATCTTATCTTTTATGAACTTTCCTTCAGTCTTTAAAGTGCTATTTTCTTCGAGACGGAGTCTAAATTCACCAGAAAACTGAGATCCTCTCATACTAAAATATTCATAAGTCAAAGTGCTGTCAGCGTGAGGTCCTAGGGTAACAAAAAAAGGAAAAGAGAATTCTTGTCCCGCATTATTACTCATATAACCGCTTGGGAGAAGGAATCCGGTTTCTCTTTTACTCTTAATTGGAAATTTTAGCCAAGGTGAATAAAAAATAGGAATGGATAATAAGTCGATAGAAACATCGCGCATTGTTATATATTCGTTCAGTTCAATAGTTGCATTTTGTGAACTAAAACCATAGACAGGAGGTTCATTAAAATCACTGCATTTACATGGAGTGATAATGGCATTATTAAGAATAAAAGTATCTTGATCTTTTTGAATAATTTGGGCTGCAGCTATTTTTACATAGCCTTTAATAGACGTGAAATTTGTTATCTTATTGGAAATTTCAGGATTTTCTTTGTTAAATTTTTCTACAGCAGCTCTTCTTTCTATAAGCTTTTCACGTATTTTTTCTGGCAGTGATGCTAAAATTGCATTGGGTTGATATTGAGTGCGAGTAAGTCTTGCCAATAAACGACTATAATGTTTCATTATGTCATTCATTTTAATTGCAATATCTTCTGATTTATTTCCTTTTATAGAATATAAATTTTTTAAGTTTATATATTCTTCACGCATCGCTTTTAATTCATTTTCCAGCTCTTTCTTTCTTGTATTTTTAGCTAAATCGAAAGCAATTTCTGCCTTGCTAAAACCGAGCGTTTCTTCGCTTACATTTAATTCTGTAAGAGAAGGGTCTGAATATATTTTTGCGTTATCCATTCGCATTTGTTTAGTGTTAATATCTATAATTATATTGGAGGCAGTAATTTTTTGTTTATTATTTATGAGTTTTACATCACCGTTAGCTGTAACAAGCCCAATATTTTTTTGAAAGATGATTTTTTTTGCAGATAAATAGCTATTTCCAATAAGAAATGTAGCATCGTCATTCAATGTAATACTTTGTGATTCTTTATTAATAATTATATTATTGGCATCGTAATATATTAGATTTGGTAATTGCAGATTATCACTTTGTGATTGCGAGTATGTTTTTATATGCAGAATTGATAAAAAAACAAACAAGAATCTTAAGAGTATATTTTTCACTCATTTCCTCTAAAAATGGATAATCCAAATCGTTGCATGACTGTTCCAATAAAAGCAATTGAACCTGTTATTACAAGCGGGAGGTCTGCTAAATGATTCATGGCAGTTTCTAAAGCAGAATCCAAATTATAAAAGTACTGACATGTTATATCTCCCTGAGGAGAAAGCGCAAATTTATTGTTTTCTAAGTTTGCTTTTTCAATATACTGGGAAAAATGCTCAATAGATTCAGATCTTTCTGAAGCGATTTGAGTGAAAATAATATTTTTTGATATTTTTGGCATAATTTCTAAAGATTTTTTCCAGTTTTTATCATTTAAACTTGCAAATACAAGGACGCAGTTTTTGTCTTTAAATAAAGACTGCTGATACTGCTGTGTAAAATAAGCAAAACCTTCCGGATTGTGTGAGGCATCAAAAATGACTTTACGATTGTGAATCGTGCGAATATCAAAGCGTCCTGGCCAATAAGTTTTAGAAATTGCCTTGCTTATTTTATTTTCTGAGAAATTATATTTTAAATTATCAGTTTTTTCTAATTCATTTATAATTGTTAAAGATAAACGCAAATTTTTAATATTCATTTTTGGGAAATTAAATTCATCATTGTCATTTGAGTTTTCAATATTATTGAGTATATTTTTATATTTTTTGTTTAAATTAAATGCAGACTCAAAAATATTTGATCCAATTAAATTGCATGCGTCATATACGCCTTGTCTGGCCTCTGCTGGTAATTCGCCAATAATAAAGGGTTTATTTCTTCTAGAGACATGTGATTTATCATAAGCAATTTTATATAGTGTGTCACCTAAATAATCCGTATGCTCAAGGCTAACATTTGTTAAAGCACTTGCAATTGGAGCAATTGCATTCGTGCTATCAAATTTACCTCCCAGCCCAACTTCACAAACCAGAAATTCAACATTTTGTTTTAAAAATATAAGCAGTGCAGTGGCTGTAGATATTTCAAAAAAGCTCGCATCGGGTAGATATTTCTTCGTAGCTTCTTTAATAATATCAATGTTTTCTTCAAGAATAGTTTCTGAAATGGGCTCACCATTAATTCGCATCCGTTCGTTTGGATGAATCAGGTGGGGAGAGGTATACAAACCGGTTTTCAAGCCATGTTCTCTAAGAATTGATTCTACAAAAGAACAAGTTGTTCCTTTCCCATTGCTGCCAGTTACTAATATTGAAGGAATATTGAGTATGCCCTGAGCTAGCCAATCTGTTAGCAATTTTTGCAAACGAAAAGCGCCAGGAACAATGGCGCCGCGAACTTTTTGAAAAAAAGGCTCCAACGAGGATTTAACTTCTAATTTTCTTTCAAGAGGGAGTTTATAAGTCATTTTAATGTTTAAATTTTATTAATTTACTTTCTTTTTTTTTGCTCTGGAGCGCATAAAATATTTAAAGTTCTTGAAATGATTTCTTTCATCTCTGATCTTTTTACAATTTTATCGACCACCCCATGTTCAAAACAAAACTCAGCCGTTTGAAAATCATCAGGTAGTTTCTGGCGAATAATACTTTCTATAACTCGTCTGCCCGCAAAGCCGATCGTTGCTCTAGGTTCGGCAAAGTGAACATCACCAAGCATAGCATAACTTGCAGCAACCCCACCTGTTGTTGGGTCGCAAAGAACACTGATATATGGGAGGCCTGCATCTTTATGTAGACCGATCGCGGTCGAAGTCTTAGCCATTTGCATAAGTGAAATGAGTCCTTCGTGCATGCGAGCACCGCCGCTGCTGCTGACCATAATGACAGGTAAACCAAGTTTGCGTGCGCGTGTGAACATCCGCATGATTCTTTCGCCGACGACGGAACCCATGCTTCCACCCATCCAAAAGAAATCTAAAACACCAAGAGCAACGGCTCTGCCATTTAAAAGACCAGCTCCGGTGATGACAGCATCATAACGTTTGGTTTTTTTAGCCATATTTTTTAGACGATCTTCATAAGAGCGACCGTCATCAAATTCAAGGGGATTTGTGCTACACAACGTGTGATCCCATTCGAAAAATGTATTATTATCTATCAGCAGTTCAATTCTTTGTTCCCCAGGGAATCTGTGGTGATAACTGCAAGATGGACAGACAAGATGATTTTCTTCTAAATCTGACACAAGTACAATTTCAGAGCAAGAAGGGCATTTATGCCATACTCCGGATGGAAAAGATTTTTTTTCAGATATATCTTGAAGTTTTGCGGGTTCCCGCGATAGCCATCCCATTTAAGTCACCTCCTCGACAGAATGCAGTTGGTAGTCCATAACAAAGCATACGCATAAGGTCAAAACTTATGGCGTAGCAAAAATGATTTCAGATGCTATCATAATTGATAGATGACAGCCCTAATGAAGGAAAATCTTCGTGATCAAGTTTTTTAAGCGAATCATTTTATTTTTCATAGCTACGTTCGTATCTATGAATGTAGCTGTTTTTTTTATCCTAAATAGTCAAACAGTTCAACATGCAATTGTTGAGTATATCAATGTAAACTACTTCAATAAGCAAAACCTTGAATTGAGTTTAGGCTCATTGAGTCTAAGCTTTTTTACAGGAACACTAAATTTAAACGAAGTCTATATAAAAGAGAAAATAAAGGAGAACAATGATAGTAAAGAAAACTTTATTGGCTTGAATCAATTATCGATTTCTCTTAATTTAACATCATCTTATGTTAAAAGAACTTTTGTAATTAGAAAAATACTTTTGCGAGGTCTAAATTTAAATATAAAATATGATGAAAACGGAGAACTTATATTACCAAAATATTTAATTCCAAAAGAGAAAGACCAAGAGTCTGAAGAGCCTATTAATATACCTGAATTAATAAAAAAAATGATGCCTGAAGTACAATTTGATTTAGAAATTATTAATATTGTTCTTCAGCTGGGAGAGGCTAATAGAAATAACTACCAAAAAATATCCTTATCACATGCTGAATTTAAAAAAATAAAAGATAAAAATAATATTCCAGCATTTCAAACAGAAATACTATTAGGCGATTCTGCGTTTAAATTTCCTGCAATTGATAAATTAATCACACTCAGTTATTTAAGAACTCAGATATTACTAAATGAAAAAGGTGACTTTAAGATAAATGAATTAGATTTACAGAGTAATTTGGCAAATTTAAATGCAAATATAATGGGAAACATTGGGAAAAATTTTAAAAATACCAAATATAAAGCTCGAATTGAAATGTTAGAAATTGATGGAAAAGAGGCATTTGACTTACTGCAAATGGAGTCTTCTGGAAAAGTGCTTTTAAAAGGACAAGTAGAATCAGGAAAAGTTTTGACTGAGGATCCTACTTTTAAAGGGGTCGCTCAATGGAAAAATTTAACTTTAGAGTCTTTTGATATATATTCAGGTAAAGCTAATATTGTTTATGATTCTAGAAAAATAGAATACGAAAGTGCTGAAATTAAAACGCCATTAGAAGGTAAAATTCATGCTAAAGGAGAATTTCAATTTTACAAGAATTTTTATTTTGAAAATATAGCAAATGTTGAAAATCTAAATTTTTCTGAGTTATTAAAAGGTCTTAAAGTAGAAAAAACGCCAGTCGATTTTAAACTCAGTTCAGATAATTTAAAAGTATCAGGTTATATCCTAAGTAATAATAAGAAAAAATCGTTTGAACTTTTTGCTAAAGGTGAAGCGAAAGCGCAAAAACTGTATGTAAATTCTTTTCCGGATCAAGAGGGTAGAAAACCAATTCCTGACATAAATATCAATCTTGATCTCAGCGCAAGTGCTTTAGGTTTGTCTTTAACAAAAACAGAAGGAACAGTTAAAAATTTAAAAACTTTTAATTTAGCTAAGCTTGTGGTCGATGATGGATATATAGATTTTACTCCTAAGACAGGGGTAGGTGTTAATTTTAAAATGACAGGTAAGAATATTGATATATCAATAGCGGAATATTTTTTAAAATTTCCCACTGCAGGTATAGCTGATTTTACAGGTGAATTGAAATTAGATCGAAAAACAAACGAGATAGAATTTTCTTCTCAATCAAAAGTTTACAAGGGTGAAATATTTGGTTTGCAGTTTGATGATTTTAATGGAAAATGGGGATTAAATACAAAAGGCGTTTGGATAAAAAATGCTAATATAATAGTAGGTAAAGCTGAAAATTTAAATAAATCAACTCTGCATTTGAATAATTTCGATTTTAGTTTTGGAGATATGCATTCAAATATAAATGCGAAAATAAATGGTAAGTTAAATAACGTAATATATGCTGCACAGTATTGGTTACCAAAAAGTTTATCAGATACAGATGCGGATATTAAAAATTTAGAAATCAAACAGAAAGGTCTTTTTTTTCATTTATCTTCTTGGGATTTAACACTAAAGTCCAAGTTAGAAAATATTAAATTATTAGATTCTGTTATTCATGAAAATATAATTGATTTTAATTGCAAATCTGGATTGTGCACAGATTCATTAATTTCATTTTTGGATATAAAAACAACAGAAGAAATTGAGAATAGTGATGAAGATAATACTTCTTTCGCTATATTTGAAATGTATGATTTGTCATTTGAAAATGCTGGTGTAAGAGGTAAAATATTTAAACTTCCTCTTGGCATGTTTGCAAAAATATTTGATAAAAAAATATCAGGAGTTCTGAATTCTAATATCCAATTTAAAGGGAAGTGGAATAATATTGAAGGCTTTGCAAATTTAAATGCTTATAAAATACATTTAGATAAATCTGAACTTGGTGATTTCAATCTGCAATTAAACCCATATGAGAAAAATAAGATCAAGATAGATCTCAATGCATTTAGTAATCAGTTAAGTGCATCTTATATCATGCAGCAAGGTTTAGAAGGTAACGGCTTATTAAATATAAATTTAGTGAATTTAAATGCTTTTTTTATGATAGATAATGAGACTAGAGCAAAAAATAGCTTATTTTCTCAAATAAATGCAACTATGAGATTTGAAGGTATTGCCCCTTTTGCAAAGGATAATAATAAAAAATGGTATCAATACTGGAAAGGAAGTGGAAAAATAAATTCTGCTTCTTTCCAAGTAGGAAAAGCTATATTTGAATTAGCACAGAGTCAAAATATTGATTTTGATGGAGATGAAATAAAATTAGATGCATTTAATCTTGGTGGAAAAATAGGTCGCTTTCAATTTGGGAAAACAAATTTAAATTTTACTAAAAAAACTATTTATTCATCCTTTAATCTTGATTTTAATTTAGGCAAGTTTGATTTGCTTTCAGATGCATTCGGCCCTTCTGAAGGAGACTTAAGTGGACAGTTTTCTATTGCCGGATCCTTATATGATCCTGGAATTTCAGGAAGTCTATATCTTGGTGCAAAGACATTATTTGTAAAATCATTGCAACCTGCATTCAATAATTTAAATGCTGAGTTCAAATTCAAAGGTAAAAAGCTTGAAATTCAAAACTTTTTTTCTGAAAAAGGAGAAGGAAATCTTTCTGCAAGTGGAAGTATTGATTTTTCACCAGTCTTTTCTGAAAATCCAAAATATCCTGAAGTGACTTTTAAGATAGTTTCTAAAAAAGCAGATATCAGGTTGCTTATACCTATTTTCCAAATCGCAGATTTAACTGTAGATTCGGAATTGACATTAGCAGGCACTGATATACCTTATCAATTATCTGGAGAAGTAAATTTAAAAAAATTACGATTGTTTAAAGATATCAATTGTGAATCTATATCAAGTCAATTATTTGCTTTAAATAATTCACAGAAAGTAACTACGACTCAAAATCCATTTTTAGCTTTAAATGTTAACATTCATGCTATGAGTACTTTTACAATTCAGAGTCAATGTATTCGTGGGAGATTTTCTACTTCACCTCTAATTAATATAAATGGAACTTCAAGTGAGCCTATTATTACTGGTAAAATAACAACGGACTCTGCCAGTCTAATTTTATTAAAGAGTCGATTTGAAGTAAAAAAGGCAGAATTTACTTTTATAGAGTTACAAAAATATGATCCCAATGTAGATATTTTTATGGAAGCAAGAGTTGCAAGTGAAACAATCAGTGTCAGTATCAATGGTCGTTTGAGTAAAAGCCGTTTGGATCTCTCAGCAAGTCCGTCCACATTACCCAATGGGGATAGAATCACCCAACCAGATATTATTTCAATGATTTCTACTGGGCAGGTTCCTGCGCAGAGCTCAAGTGCAAACTTGCTCACAGCTTCTACAAGTCTTTTTCCGTTTATAGGTTATGGAAATTTTTCTGAAAACTCGCTTCTCAACAATACCGTGAGTACTGTTACGGGTGGGATTATTGATAATGTAACTGTATCGCCTACGACCCAAAATGGGCAAGTGAGCTGGAGAGCAACAGCATCACGAACATTATCGCAGAGATTAAATTTAGGTGTGAGCTATGAGGCGGGAGATATTGGCACGCGTAGTTCGGCATATGCAACTTTTAGTTTAAATGATACTGTAAGCATTTTTGGTTCATATGATAATAATGCTCTGACTCAACAGGCTATTACAACAGAGTGGACAACTGGATTGAGGTTTCGTTTTGGCAGTCAATAAAAAATATAATTTATACTTTTTGATGTGTATATTTCTTACATTTAATTTTTTTACTTCTTATGCAAATGCTCAAATAAATAAAGTAACCGCAATTGGTTCAGCATTTGAACAAACAAATGTTGAAATTCGTTTTTATATTGATGGAAAAGAGCAGGAGTTTCCTCAGGAAATTTTAAATGATTTAGGTGCAGTCCCTTTTTATGAATTAGATGATGCTATAATAACTAAATTGGTAGATACTGGAATTTATCAAGAAATAACAATTAATAAAGGAAAATTAGATAAAAAAGGACATATTTTTATTGTGAATGCGAAAACTATCAAACGTATTCAAGATGTAATCTTTTCAGGGCTTTCATCATCTGAAAGTT
Organism: Fluviispira vulneris; assembly: GCF_014281055.1. Classification (NCBI taxonomy): domain Bacteria; kingdom Pseudomonadati; phylum Bdellovibrionota; class Oligoflexia; order Silvanigrellales; family Silvanigrellaceae; genus Fluviispira; species Fluviispira vulneris. Next base: position 500,399 of record NZ_JACRSE010000003.1, read on the forward strand.
TAGAGTTCGAAAGAATTATAGTTTCGCAAAGAGGGCGTCCATTTAAAGCATCATCTGCGAATGCTGATTCAAAAGCAATTGAAAAGAGTCTTATTCAAAAAGGATATCCAAATGCAAAAGTTTTAAAATATTCGATTAAAGAACTTTCTCCTGATTCTATTAGACTCAATTTTGAAATTGAAAAAGGTAATCCTTGTCATATAGATCAAGTGACTGTTCAAGATTCTTTATCTAATGTTTTAAACTTTTTGACAATTCCAATAGAAACAGGCTCAATTTGTAACTTAGCAGCCATAAATGAGTCGTTGGATCAATTGAAAGAAAACTATTGGGAACAAGGTTTTCTAGAAGCTATCGTTAAATTACAAGAAATTTCCTATTCTTCAAATAGGGAAAGTGCAAAAATTACATTGCAAATTGAAAAAGGAAGGAAAACAACTTTTCAAATTTTTGATGAAGACAGTCAACTCATGAATAATGATTTTTTAGTATCAAAACAGGGATTAACTTATTCTGATATTATATTATTATCGGATGCTGATTTAAATGTTATTTTAACTGATTTTTATAAAAAACAGGGCTATGCTTTTGTAAATATAAGTGATCCTGAAAGAATTATTGATAAAAATGGTAATACTACTTTGAAGTTTCTTTTGAAAAAGGGAGCATATGTTAAAATCGGTAAAGTAACTTTTATCGGAACATTGCCTGAAAGTGAATCCAAAGTTTTACAAGAAATGGGTTTAAGTTCTAGTTTTTTTTCTGGTTCAATTCCATTTTATCAGGATAATTTAAATATTTACCGTGATAATCTCAAGAAGTTCTTATTATCTAGAGGGTATTTAGAGGCGCAAGTTTCCAATCCAGACTATGTACCAAATGAATCAAATACAGAGATGAATCTTGTTTTCCGCGTTGATAAAGGAATAAAATATCTAATAAACAGTATTTCATTTCAAGGTAATCCATCTGATTTTGAATTTGATAATGATAAATTATTGAAAATTGCTCAGTATGGTACAATCTATAGTATAGATATTTTGCAGAACTTATTGAACGAAGTAAAAAGGCAACTTTTATCAGCAGGATATCTATATAATGAGGTAAAAATTGAACATGCAATTTTACCTGAGAATAAATATGAAAAATTTGTTAATATAGTTGTTAAGATAGATCCCGGTCAGATTGTAAGAATTCGAAAAATTTATATTGATTCAGACTTTTTTGGCAAAGAATTATCAATTTTATCTGCTTCGGGTTTAGAGTCAGGAGATATTTTCTCACAAGAAAGTTTTGATGTTGCAAGACAAAGTTTAATTCGCCATGAATTATTTTCAACTGTATCAATTGAACCATTAGATATTAATTCAATTGAGAGAAAAGAATTGAGGGTTGATATTATCATTCATGCACGTTCACGTTCTGGTTATACCTTAGGAATATCTCCCGGATATGGAACCCTAAGAGGCTATAACTTCGGTATCGATTTTACATTAAATCGTTTAAATAATGATGGACTTAAATTGATATCTTCTGCTTCTGTGAGTCAAGAAAGGCAACAACAAAATTTTGCATCTACAGAAACAAGACAGATATTAGGTAGACAAATCACCTTGGGATTTTCAGAACCGCTTTTTAAAATTGGTCCGTTGCGCACGCCTTTTGATGCAACGGCTTCTGTTGGTTATAAAGTCATTGCAGAAACATTAACAAATCGTGAATATTTCACAGTCAACTTAAAAGCGGATTGGAAACCTTCCTTTTTTGATTTAAATTGGAATTTAAGTCAATCTGTTACTCATGAATCTTCAAATTCAACAAGTTCAGAAAGTGCTATTGTTCAGGTATTAGATAGCCCTTCCATTATCATTCGTGAATTAACTAGCAGTGTATCTTTAGATAATACAGATAATCCAGCATGGCCTACTAAAGGAAGTCGGCATAATTTGCAGGTAAGTTTTGCGCGATTTGGACTTGGTTCAGAAGTTCAATACAATCGCTATGTGCTTTCCACGGACTTATATTTTCCACTGTATAAAAAATTGAGTGGAGCGATTACTTTAGGAGGAAAATTTATTGTTGATACTGTTAATAAAAGTGGAGATACTGTGACACCTCCTGCATCAAGGCGTGAAACATTGACTGACACAGCGCTTGTTCGTGGATTCCCAGAAACATATGGTTCAGCAGCACCAGGGCCTCTCCTTTGGGTTCATTATAATCAAAGTAATCCTGCATTAAATTGCCCAACACAATTAACTTCAATCGGAGCTACGAATTTAGTTTATTTTAAAGCCGAAGCTCGCTACCGCTTTAGCGATAATATCGGTTTTGTTGCATTTTTAGACACCGCAACGAATTATTTCACTTCAGCAGAGATAAGTAATATTAATAAATTTATTCAAAACCGAGTCAGTTCCGTGCCTTCAACAACAGACTGTGTTCCTGATCAGGCGGCGCTCATTTCGACGGGTTCAGTGGAGTTAAAAAACGCAAGTTTTATAGAGCAATATTGGAAGCAAGCTTATGTTTCAACTGGATTTGGTTTTCGTTATATAGTAAGCAATTATGCTACGATTAGCTTGGATTATGGCTATCCTTTAAAGGATCCTTCCTCAAATGAAACAGGCTGTGTATCACCTGCAGAAGCTTTGAATGCATCGACTCCACCACGTTGTGTGACAAGAATTCAAGAATCTGCTTATATTAATAATGCGATTCAATTTAAAGGAGCATTGCATCTAAAAGTTGGTGCTCAGTTTTAGAATCGATTTGGAGTTATAATGCCTGAAAATGTCCCTTATGTTTTGCAGACTCGTTTTAATAAATTGGGGATAGATTTTCCGTTTATGATAGCGCCTATGGTTGGTCTTTCACATGTTGCATTCCGTGAGCTGATTAAAAGTTATACTCCGAAAAATATAAATGCACTTCGCTTCACAGAAATGCTTTCCACGCGAAGAATTCCAAATGAAAAATTAGAAACAACCCATGAGTTGAAAACTGCACGCAATGAAGCTTTTTTTATTCCTCAACTGCTAGGTAATGAAGAAAAGTTTATCGCTCCGAGCATAGAAAAGTTGCTTATAAAAAAACCTTGGGGCTTTGATATTAATATGGGTTGCCCTGTCTCTCACACTTTGAAACACAATTGGGGTGTGCGGCTTATGGGATCAAAGGACTACGCAGCGCAAATCGTTAAGATTGTGAAAAAATATTCCTCTGTGCCCGTCAGTGTCAAATTGCGTGGTGGATTAGGAGAAGACGAAGATTTTGATTATCTATATTCATTTGTAAGTGCATTAGCGGATGGTGGAGCCGACTTTCTAACTATTCATGCTCGTACACGTGCGCAAAAGCACAGTGGAGATGCAAATTGGCAATTGGTTGCAGATATTCGCAATAAGATGTCGATTCCAATCATAGCCAATGGGAATATTCAAACCGCTCAGGATGCAGTTGAGCTCATCCAAAATTATGGAGTGGATGGAGCAATGATTGCGCGAGCAGCCACTGCGCGCCCCTGGATATTGTGGCAAATATCTGAACTCCTTGGCAATACAGAAGTACCAGAGGGATTTGAGGGGAGGAAAGCGCCTAGCACAGCTGAGGAAGAGGGTGCTGAGTATTTAGCGGCGTGCTTAAAAATGTTATCCATTATGGTAGATTACTTTCAGGATGAAGCTTATATTTTAGAAAAATTCAGATTTTTTGCTGCAACTGGTGCGCGCTGGTTTCAATTCGGTCATCATTTTTGGCGACTGACAATGAGAGCAAAAAATGTAGCAGATTTAAGAAAAAGTATTGTTGAATTCTCAGAAAATAATCAAAATACAATGTCTAAAAAGATAAAAATGATTTGATAATATTAATGAGAACAAAATATTTCCCACCGGTTGTGTCAAAATCAAAGCGTATATTGCAAAAATTATTCAACTCTTTATAAGCAAAAGTGAAATAATAATATATTGAGGTACTTATGAGAAAATTTTTCTTAAAAACATCAATATACTTATTAACTATAAATTTTGCATGCAAAGCTTTTTCTGATCCAGAATATATTCCTCCTGATCCATTTTTAATTACAGGAGATAGTTTTGATACAACAAAAGCAGAAGAAATTGCGAATAAATTATCACAATTGCAGGATAAAAATAAAGAAATTCGGGCTAAGATATTATCGCTTCAAGATATACTAGTCGCAAAATTCAAAGATAGAATTGAACTGAAAGTCAATATAATATCGGAACAGAAAAAAGAATTGCCACAATTTGGAATTATAGAGTTAAATGCAACTTTAAATAATATATCCATTATAAATTATAACAAACCAATACTATTTGAAAAAAATATGAATTTGCCGGTATTTTATGGACCTCTTCCGGTAGGAAAGTATGAAATTAATGTGCATGCAATTGTTGGGCAACAAAGTAACAATTGGCCATACGTTCTTCCTCAGGGCAAATGGACTTTAGATAAAAAGATAACTGTTAATGGTACGATTAGTAATCCGATTCAAAAAATAAATATAATTCTCAAAGCGGATTCAAACAGTGGGGTGCCAAAATTTGAAACAACTCAAGATTTATCTGAGGAAAATTTGGAATGAGAGTTGTTTATATAATAATAATTATTCTTAATATTTGTTGTAAATTGCTAATTGCTCAGGAGTTAAATTTCTTGCCATCTGAATTAAATGTTTTTTCAGATATTGAGAAAAACCGAGTAGAGCAATGGAAAAACTTAAGAAGAGTCGATACAGAAATCGACAAAATATTTAGTAATATTACAAGTCTTTCCTTTTTTTCAAATACATCAGATGTAACTGGTAAGTCAAAATTTCTGCGAATAAATGAAATTGGACTTGGGCAAAATGTTTTGCGAGATGAAATGAATTTATTAAGAGCTCAAGACCATCTTCAATTAGGCGATCCGTTAATTGCTAAAGATCTGATTTTAAAAGATATTAAGAATTTTGACACAAGAAATAAAGAAAATTTAGTGTGGTCATATAAAATACTTTTTGAAGCGAATAGATATTTAAAAAAGCATGAAGAGGCAATTAATATTTGCTTAAAAATGCTCTCTATTTATGGTGAAGATAAAGATTCTTTTTCAGATAAATGGAAATTGTCTTGTTCTTTAGAATTTTTTAAAGAAGCAAAAATTGAAAATAAAAAATATATTAAGGATAATCTTAAAAATAGCTTAAGAGCATGGAGTAACTCACCGCTTGTTAAACGAGATTCACACTATATGCCACTGAGCGCAGTCTATATTGCATTGGCGTTAAGAAAGATTTATGCCAATAAAAATATATCTATACAATATTTAGAAAGCGCAATTACTCATATAAAGAATGGTAATAAAAATTTAAGTCGTGCATACTTAGCCTTAGCTCTATTAAAATATGAGAACAATAATAAAGATGAAGCACTGTCATTGCTTCGCTTTTTATCTGGAAATTTTAAGGGATATGGAGCTCGTGTAAAATATTTTGAAAGTGATGAGGCAAGTATACAAATTGCTAGACTTTGTCTTGCAAGATATCAAGCATCTGTTGGGAATTTAAATGCGGCAGAAACTTGGTATAGAGATGTTTTACTTGAAAATAAAATTTCTGGAAATGATTTTGTGAAAAATGAAAAGAAAAAAACATATTGGGAATTCGCGCAAATCTTATATTCTCAGAAAAAATATTTGGAAAGTGCAAGGCAATATAAATTATCTTTAAAGGATACTTTTTATGATCATAATTTTATTATAAATAAACAGTTTGATGAAAATAGTAAAAAAATTAGAACTTCAAATATTATGTTAGCAAAAATTCTGTCAAAAACTTCGCAAAAGAACTTTCAAGCAGAAGGTCAGCTCCTTGAATTGTTAGGGTATACCGAAGCTGATCTCGATTTTTTAAATAATATAAAAAACTTAAGTAAAGACAATACAGAAGAACTCCTACAAAGTTTATTTGCTTTGGCAAGTCTATCTTTGGAATATGGAGTGAATAGTAAAGAAACCGAAAATGCAATGAAATTTAGGAATGCCTTGTCGACTACAAAAAGTGAGATTGATTCCATGCGAACTGATCTTGCCAATGCACTCAATGCAGCTGATTATACTTATACTGGCATTATAGAAACCAAAGCTATTTCTGCGCTTATGAAATTAGCCCCCATTCTAAATAATCTGAAACAAATACTTCTCACCTTAGATAAGATTGAAAGTGGTTTATGGGATCAAAGTAATGTAGGACTTGATTTTGCCAAAAAAAATCGTATAGAAATATTAAGAAGACTCAATGCAATGGATGATGAAATAAGTAAATATAAATTAAAAGAAAAAGTTGAAAGTAAGATTTATAAGCCAAAACTACCAGGATCATTTCAATTAGTTGGAGAAAATATTAATGAATTATCTGCTCAAATGGCGGCAGTAAATTTTTTATTCCAAGCGAATGATAAAAAAATACCGCAAGATATACCATCAGATTTATTAGAATTCTTAGATAATGAATTTGCAAATTTTGAGAGAGAAAAGCTCAGCGAGGAATTTATAAAGCTTACTATTGATAATAGAATATTTCAATTATCTAGAAATTTACAAGAAAACACAACCTTTCAATTTCAAATAAAAGAGAAAATTCTTGAAAAAAGTTTCTCTGAAATGTATGATTTACATAGAAGAAATAGATTAAAATCAAATTCTATTGGTGATATTGAGTTTTATAAATCACTAGATAGTTCATGGACAAATATAATAGCTGTATATAAAATGTTAAGTATTACTGTTGATAACATAAAAGAAAGAATAATAAGTGAAAGAAAAGAGATTTTGGAAAAAGTTGAGTTTATAAATCAGCATTTATCTGCTCAAGAATACCAATATGAAAAATTAAAGAATTTAACGTATGATGAGTTTCAAAATATTTCTAAGGATATAGTAAAATTACTAATTCCAAGAGTTATTAGTTTTAAAGAGTATATAAAAATTGAATTAGCAAATCATAATAAAGATATTTATAACTTTAAAATTGAAAGTAACAAAGAGATAGAAAAATCAGCCGAAGAGAGAGTGAGGTGGTTGAATACTTTAAGAGACACTTCAAAATGGGATCTAATTAGATGAATATTATAATTTTATTGTTTTTGATTATAATTTCAATATTTCCAAAGTATATTTATGCTGATGAAAATATTTTTATTCCTAAAATTCCAGAAAAATCAGAGACGGTGGATCCCAAAAAATATCTAAATATTGAGCAAATGGAACATGAAAAATTAATCTTTAGAAATATATTTGATCTTCATTTTAAAAATTGGAAAGAAGAATTTAATAGAGAAATTGAATATGAAGATTTCAAAAGTGCAAGCAATGAAAAAATGGTTATAGAAGAAAATAATAGGGTAAAAGAAGAAAAGTTTAACAAAGTAATTGAGTTTTTATCTCAGCGGATTGAAATAAATCATAATAAAATTATTCAAGCAGAAGCGTCATTTAAATTGGCTCTATATTCTTATTTCGCAAAAAAAATGGATGCTAATAAAGCTATAGAAGTCTTGCAAAAAGGTCTTCATAAATTCCCAATAGATCCTGAAAATATGCGTTTATTTATAAGAATGAGCTTGTTTACAGCGGATCTTTTATTAGCAAATGAAAGGTATGATGAAGCACAGAAATACTATGAAGCTATTGTCTTACAAAAAGTAAATGCAAATGTTTTTCGTGAGGAACTTGTTAGAAGTTATGTGGGATTGGGTGACACTTATTATGCTCGCTTTCAATTCAAGAAAGCAGGAAATTCGTACTTGCATGCACAAGATGTTGCTAAAGCTGGTTGGTTGCTTGATGAAGACAGGCTTGCGTTTTTGCTTGCTGAGATAAAGATTCGTCTTCTGTGGGCAACATTTAGAAGTGCTGATTATGTTCAAGCTTCTGAGTATGCATATCAGTTAGCTAGAGATAAAGTTCGCTACGAAAAATATTTTAAAGATAATATCTTAAATGATATTATTCGTGTGGGTGCAATATCATTATATGAAAGAAAAGATATAGAGTTCTATAAAAAGATTTCATCAGATCTTTTTGCTGGAGATTTTGCTAAAAAAATGGTGTTAAAATCATTTTATTATTTTTCAGCAGCAGGCTATGCAAATCAAGTTGAAAGATATGCAAATGCTGTAATAGATAAATTTTATTCTTCAAGGGAATTGGTTGGCTTCGTTAAATCTTATTTATTTGCTTTAAAAAAAATAAATAATACGAATAAATACTTTGAAATTTCATATTATGGGACAGCCTATATTTCTAAAGATTCAATTTGGAAATCTAGATTTGTTTTATCTCAAGAAGAAGAAGAAGCTCGTCGCGAATTAATATCTGAACTTTCCGAAGATTCTGCTAAATATTTTTATAATTTGGGTTTGCAAAATCACTCTAGGATTGAATTTTTAAAGAGTGCAGACATTTATAGTGCACGTTTAAACGAAAACTTTAGATCAGATTCAAAAGGAATTCTTTTGCAGTCTTATGCTCAATCCCTTTATCAAGCCCAAGAGTATGACCTAGCAATAAAAGCAAGTGAAGAAAGTTTAAAATATCCATTGGAAGACTACCTAAAAAAAGTGAGTTGGTTTCAATTAATAAATATATCTCGTGCAAAAAGTGAAAATAGTGTAGAAACCAAAAGTAAAGAGTATTTAATGTATGAGAAATTTGTGGATGGATTTGTAGCATACTTTCCATTGGATCCAGAAAGTAGATTAGCTTTATTTGAAAGCGCTAAAAGGGCTGAGTTTTTAGGTGATCTTTTGAATGCAAAGGACAGATATGAAAGAATATTATCGAGTCCACCCTTAGAAAATCAAGAGCAATCAAATAATGAAAAAAATAAGGTTTCATTAGCACTTGCTTTATTATTAAAAAAAATGGGTGTCGAGAATAAAGATATTATGGATTCGGCTGGAAATTTAGAAAATTATATTAAAGATTATACTGTGACAAAGATGGCAGAAGATGTCGTGCGTATGACGAATCAAACGATAGCATTAGAATATGCTAAGAAATTAAAAGGAGATGGAAAAATTCGTGATGCCGCAAAATTTTTGGAAATGTGGTCGAGAAATTATTCACAAAATCCAGAAATGCCCTTAGTTCTTTTGCAATCAATTTCTGAATTTGCACAACTGCAAGATTGGGAGCATATATTAAATATAACTTTAAATTTTCAAAATATAATTTTAGATCGAAGTAATTTATCCGCTTTGTTGTTTTGGCAAGCTAAAGCTCAAGATATGTTATTGCAATTTAAAACAGCAGCTTTAACATATGAAAAAGTTTTTGATACGGTCAAAAATAATAAAAAATATGATATTAATTTAATACGATCGAGCTTAACAAGGTCGTCTGAGCTATTTTCATATCTTAATAGTATTGATGAGCAAGCTAGAGTTTCGCATAAATTGTATTCGGTTATCTTAAAGTTTGAAAAAGATCAGTTAAAAATTGCTCAATATGAAATTGATTTTGCTGAATTACTATTTTTAAACTCTCAATATGCTCAGTCAAGAGATATCTTATATTCTGCAATAAAAAGAAAGAAGATGAGCAAAAAAATAAATAATAAAATATTAGTTGGTTTGTTAAAAGCTAACTTATATATCAATAAAAAATCAAGGAAGTATGAGGATGATATTTTGAAGTTTATTGAAAATAATTCAGTTTTAAAAGATAAAAATAAAGACGACATTGATTTTTATCTTTTAACTTCATTGCTAGTTGAAGTGAATAATTTTGATGAAGAAAATTTCAAAAATGAAGAGATTATGTTTAAGAATGATTTTTCTTTAAATAGATTAATGAATATTGAAAATATAAAAAATTTTATTGGGAAAAGATTTAAAATTATTAGTAAGTCTAAAGATCTTGTAAAAGAAGCAAATAATACTGAAATATTGTATGCGAAATTATTAACCAAGTTAGCGGATTTATATAGTCAGTTTTATTATAATAAAAAAGCGAATGATAATTATTTACTTAAAGCAAACCAATTTAATTTGTCTGCAAGACAGCATTTCTATAATGCCCTAATGAGTGATCAACTGAGTTCAGATCAAAAACTTTTAATTTCAATCGAGCTTTCAAAATTTGGTAAAAGAGACTTTGCAATTCCGCCTGAGATAAATATAGAAGATTTTTCTTCTGATTCAGCGCTTTATAATTCTATTTCCGAGAATTTGAATTCTTTCAATTTTTTAGTTAAGGATGAAGAGAAAAAATGATAAAATCATTTAAAGTTTATATGATTTTAATATTCATTCAAATATTCACTTTTTCCTGTGTAAGCAAAGAAGAGAATGTGGAATCCTTTCAGTTCGGTTCATCTATTCTTAATTTACCATTTCAAGAATCGATTTTAGTCTATCCAGACTCGACACAACCTGAACAAAGAATGATTTTTGCTGAAAAATTTATTACTCCAGATGTAACAAAATATTTAAATTCTAAAGAGATTGAAAATAATAATAGTAAAATTCAAATAGACGACTCTTCTCAAAATAATTTAAAAACACCAACGATCATTGAGGTCATAGCCTTTGCATTTCAAGATTTAAAGCGTGGCGATTCACAAAAATCTGTGGAAAAAATTAACAATGTTTTAAATATTTTAGAAAAAAATAGATCAAAGACTCTTTCAGAAGATTTAGCATTGAGCCCATATAGAGAAGCATATTTGGTTCTTGCTCTTTCTCTTCTACATGATGGAAATAATTCTGATGCTGTTGCAATTTTAGAAAAATTAATATTAGCATCTGCATTTTGGGCTCAGCCTTATATTGTTCTAAGTGATTATTATCTGGAACAAGGTGCATTTGAATTAGCTAAAATAGTCGCATTAAAAGGAATTGATTTTGCAGAGCCCACTCATCCAAGTCTCTATGTTTCATTAGCAAGAGCATATCGAGGGAAAAAAAATCTAATACAAGCACGTCAAGCAATTAATAGAGGTCGTATATTATTTCCAAATAATAATGAATTGATTTCTTGGATGGGTGTTATAGAGTTTGATGAGAAGAATTATTTAAAAGGCTGTCAATTGCTACAACAAGCTTTTGAATTGGATAATAGCAACTCTTCTCTCGCGCATAATTATGCAGTTTGCTTGTTGCAATCGAATCAACTAGATCAAGCAAATAAAATTATGCAAATAGCAATAGCTTCAAATCCATCAAATCCTAAATTATATTATACGAATGGAATTATTGAAGAAGCAAGAAAACATTTTTTTGCGGCACAAAAATCTTGGCAAACTTTTTTGAGTTTAGCAAAACAGGATGATGCAAATTATAAATTGATTAAGTTTAAGCTTTCACAAATGAGTTATCTAGAGAGAAGCAAGGAAGAAGAGTAAAAATTACCTAATTCGCCTTAGAATCTATCAGAAAGGTTTGACTTTTTTTCTTTTGATTTGTAGTATTTATATTACCAGCACGCTCATTTCGTGACTTATCACATGAATTTCTGAAATGGCGTTTTCGGTTGGTGTTTTAGTGATTTTGCGTTTTTCCTCGTTTCGAGGGCGCTCCTTGGAGGCTTGTCTCATGGCTAAGAAGTTATATGTAGGAAACCTTCCTTTTAGTTGCACCGATGCAGATCTTTCTCAAGCTTTTACTCAGTTTGGGAATGTTGCAAGTGCACGTGTTGTTACCGATCGTGAAACAGGTCGGAGTAAAGGATTTGGTTTCGTAGAAATGGAACTGGATGGTGATGCTCTCAGTGCAGTTCAGAGTTTAAATGGAAAACCATTTATGGGACGTCCACTCACTGTAAATGAAGCTCGTCCTCGTGAAGAAGGAAAACGTGAAGGCGGATACAATCGTAGAGGCTATGACGCACGCACCTAAAATCAGTCCAACAAGATTTTAAAAAGAGCCCTTCTATTTGGGCTCTTTTTTTTATGGATAAGAATGTATTTTTTTGTTACTTTTTTAACATTTCTTATATTTTAAATGGGTTCTAAAATTAATGTTTCATATTTACCCCAACGGTTTTTTTCTGAACTCATAGGGATATATTTTCCATCACGCCAAAGAGGCATGAGATTATCGTAGTTTTTACTAAAAATATTTCCTGATTGTCCTAAAGCCTGGATATAAATACTATCTTCTAAGTTATTAAAATCAACAATTTGTCTATAGCCTGGTCCAGCAATTTGTGATAAATTATCAAATTCATACGAGCCAACATTAATTGTAAATCCGTCACCAGGTGATGAAATACTACGATGCCAAAACCAATTTAAATATTTATTTTCAGAAAAACCTAATTCATTAAAGACTGCTTTATGAGTATAACCCCAATTCCAATTTTTTGGTTTTTCTCCAATATTTTTTACAATAGCATTTAAAGTTTTTGTGAGAGTATTGCTTAAGAATTCTTTACAATTTCTTGCATTATTAATTCGACAATATTTTCCATCACTTAGTAATTGATTTTTAATAAATAATGGCTCTGGCCATTGAGAAAATACTTTGAGTTCCTTTGGGACCATTTCTGCTAACTCTCGAAACCAATATGCAAAAAGCGTTGCTTCCTGACTATTGATATTCATATTTCCATTCCAGTCTTTTAGGATTTTAAGCACATCTTTTTCTGTATCGCTTGCAGGAATTGTTTTTAATAGAATTGTTTTAAAATCATTCCAAAGATAACTAACTGTATCATTCTGAATTTTCTGAAAATCAATTGATGTTAATTTTTCTTTACGTTGCAATAAGTCAATGATTCGAGATGCTCGATAAGGTGCTGTCTTGCAATTTGGAGTGAGTGAATAAGGATAGTTGTTAGAAACAATTTTATTATTCGCTGATACGATATAGCCTTTAGACGGATTCATCGTATGCGGCATCTCTTCAAAGGGGATAAAACTCTTCCATTCAAATTCTTTTTTACTTTCAACTGGATACAATCCAGACCACTGATCGCGAATTGGAATTTTCCCTGCTAAATAATACCCTATATTCCCTTTGTTATCTGCATAGACATAATTTTGTGCAGGAACTACAAAATAGCTTAGAGCATTTTTAAAACTTTCCCAATTTTTTGAATAATTAAGCAAAATAAATGAATGCAATGTTGTATCTTTTTCTAAAAAACCAGTCCATTTTAATGCAACCTTCTTGCCAACTCGTCTGGCTTCAGTGATATCACTGATTATTGGGCCATGTGGACTTATTTCAATTGGAAAAATAACATCTTTACTATTTTTTACTTTTATAACTTCATTAATAGTAGTTATGTCCTTGTCATCAGATTCTATATAAAGATCTTGTGCATCAATACATCCGTTGGTGACTCCCCAAGCAATGAATTGATTGTGTCCAATAATGACACCAGGTAAGCCAGGCAGAGTGGCTCCAATACTATGAAAGTTTTTCGTTTTTATATCTGCTAAATACCATAGTAATGGAGAAGCAATTGATAAATGTGGGTCATTTGCTAAAATAGGTTTATTTGTATTTGTTAACTTGCCTGAGACAACCCAATTATTTGATCCTTTGCCTGGGGGAGAAGCTTTATTAAATTCTTTATTTGGGTAAATATCTTGTTTCCTTAATTTGCCAGAATAATTTTCTTTCTCAAGATAATTTTGAGTCATTTTTTTAGTTAAATTTATTTCACTATCTTGCAATACAAGAGGAGCACTGTCAGGATATTGCGGAGAAAATATACTCATTTTCTCTCGTCCATATAAAGAAGCTATAATATGATTTAAAATTTTGTCCCGCCATGTTTCGTTTAAATCCCAAGCCATCATTTTCTGAAAAGATATACTATCTACATTTGTCCAAACGCTTGGCTTATATCCTATAAGCTTAAATTGAAGCGGCATATTTCCAGTCTGAATAAAGAAGTTAACTCCTTTAGTATAACTCTCAACGATATGCTGACTTTCTTTTGGGAGAGAAAGATAAGCTGATTGGGCAGCACGATAAAAACCTAAAGTTCGCAAAGTTTTATCTTGCATAATTGTGACTTCACCAAACATTTCACTGAGCGATCCTCGAGCCAAGTGTCTTTGTATTTCCATCTGCCACATGCGATCCTGAGCATGTGTATATCCAAGGGCAAAAAAAGCATCGCTATCATTTTCCGCTTCAATATGCGGAACGCCATATTGGTCTCGATGCACGATGACTTTGTCTAATAAACCATTTATTTTTAAATTTCCTTTAAGAGTATTTTGGGTACCTCTATAGATAAAATAAATGAATATGGACAGGGCAGATATTAACAGTAAAATTGATATGCCTATATATTTAATTGCTTTTTTCATTGTTATCAACTTTTTCAATATGTTTTCTTACGCTCAAAGGTCTCATATCAACCCAAACATTTTTAATATATTCAAGACACTCATTCTGAGTCCCAGTAAATCCTGCGTCAACCCATCCTTTTGGGTTATCTCTTGAAAAATCCCAAAGAGAATACTGCTCCTCATGATTCATAACGACTTTATAATTATCGAATAAATTTTTAATGTTTTTATCTTGCATTTTATTTCCTTTTTAATTTTGATTAAATAAACAAAATTAGCTATTTTAAATATTATTTAATCAGTTGATTAAGTTGTTTCGGAATTATATTATTATTATTTTAAAAATTCAACTTAAATTTTAAATTTGAAGCAAAAAAATCCTTTTTATTTAATTCTAACTCGGTTAGATTTCATTTCCACATAAGATAAAGGTGATTAAAGTGAAATTAATAAAAATGGATGGACTGATACAGCTTATATATTTAGCATTTCCCCTCATGTTAAATAATTTATCTACAAACCTCATGTTATTTTTTGATCGACTCATCCTAGCGAATGATTCTACCCATGCCATGAATGCTGCAATCACAATTGGAATTTCATGCAATATTTTTCATTTTGCAATGACATCTATTGCGGCTAGTGCAGAGGTCTTCGTAGGAAGAGCAAATGGTTCTCATAATTTAAAAAAAATAGGAGAACCCGTCTGGCAGATGATATGGTTTTCATGTATGACATTTATTATTTTTATTCCTCTTGCAATATACGGGCAAAATATTTTTATTCCTGAACAATATAAAGAAAATGGAACCATGTTTTATAAGTTGTATATGTTTTGTGGTCCAATTTTCCCTTTTGTTATGGCACTCTCTGCATTTTTTATAGGTCGTGGCAAGACAAAAATAATTATATGCACAAATTTGATTGGAAATATATTTAACTTAATTTTAGCATATATTTTTATTTTAAAATTTAAAATGGGTCCTACGGGTGCAGCTCTTTCGACAATTATGGCGCAAATATTGCAAGGAGTCATTTTATTTAGTCTATTTCTTAAACGAGAAAATAGAAATACTTTCGGCTCTTCAAAAATCAGCTTTAATATTAAACTTTTT
This sequence comes from Fluviispira vulneris, assembly GCF_014281055.1. Classification (NCBI taxonomy): domain Bacteria; kingdom Pseudomonadati; phylum Bdellovibrionota; class Oligoflexia; order Silvanigrellales; family Silvanigrellaceae; genus Fluviispira; species Fluviispira vulneris. The sequence continues at coordinate 515,831 of NZ_JACRSE010000003.1, forward strand.
TTGGAAAATTTAAATATAGGGCTTCCAATGGCGATCGCTTATATAGTGGAATTAGGTGGATGGGCTATGATTATACGTATTCTATCTGCATCAGGTCAAAAATATTTAACAGCATTTGCTATCGGTCAGAGTCTTTTTATACTTTTTACTTTTATATCAGAAGGATTGCAAAAAGCTATTATTGTCTTAGCATCTAATTATATTGGTGAAAATAACTGGTTTAAATTTAAAAAATTATTTCTTGAGAGCATAAAAGTGCAAATATTTATTGCTTTAATTCTCTTAATACCTTTTATATTTTGTGCTGATTTGATAATAAAATCTTTTATCCATAGCTCAGAAATAAATACCAATAATATTAATTATACAGCACAAAATGCTCTGAATTGGTTTTGGCTTTTCTTTGTCTGCGATGGAATCAAATGGATCATTGCGAGCTTATTGATATCACTTAAAAAAACTACTTATGTTATGTTGACTAATTTATTGACAATTTGGTTTATAGCAGTTCTCCCAATTTACTTTTATGTTGAATATTATGGTGGAACTGAGAGTTTTATATGGCTTTTTATAGTCTTATACAGTATTGTCAACGCCTTTATTCTCTATCTCTTTTATAAAAGCGAAATGAGGCAAAATCGCTTGAATTCTTTTGCTTATAGCCTTGATTCGAAAATCTAAATCAGAAATTAAAATTTCGTCAATTATCTTAGAAAGCTTATCAATATAATTAAAATTATTATTTAATAAAATGTTCTGATAATGTACCTCTAATCCATGCACGATAATCTCAGATAATTCAGGAATAAAAAGATGATAATTGAGTTTACGGCATGGCAGATGAGTAAAAATGCTTTTCTTTTCATGTGTCAAAATAATAGGTCTATAAGTTATATCAAAATTGTTTGTTTTTTGTATGCAAAAGTAACTTACCTCAATATCATTCATACTATTTATTTGAATGGAGTGAGTTCCGCATTTAACATTCCCATTTCCATTTGGTTTTGCTCCAGGAAGACGATGATAGGTCATTATCTCCTTATTAATAATAGCGATTTCAAGGCCGTTATATTTTAGAAAATTTTGATGTCTAAATTGAGTTAATATGTACCGTTCTTCTTTATGCGGAAAAGAGTTTATCCAATAATACAATTTAGGTTCTATTTTGTAGAGTTTTTCAAAAATATAAAAATAATTTTTATGATCAATGCTTTTAATTTTAAAATTAATGAGTGCCATTTCTTTTCCTAAGTTAAAAAATGAAAATATTGAAAAATCTTTCTAAATGTTTAATAACTCAGGCATATATGTGGCTTTGATTGAAAACATCAAGGGCAAAGAATCTTGTTTGTCTTTTAATACATATTGATCGGGTCCATATTCAACTAAATTTGGAAAGCAATTAAAACTGGAATAGGGAAATTCATTTAAATACTCAATTAAAAGACCAGCTTGTCTAAGCGAACAAATAATTTCACTCATGGAGTGCGGCCATTCATAGGCCGAATGAATAAATTTCTCATTCGTATCTGCATAACTTCCACTTTCAACTGAACAGATAGAATTACCTTTATAAAAATAAGGTTCAGAAAACTCAGTCCATTCACTATTTAACATATTTATAAATGGGTGAAATTCTATTATGTAAAAAGTGCCTCCTGGCTTTAAAAAATGTGCTATTGTTTTTCCCCAAGTATTTAAATTATGCAGCCATGTAAGAACTCCATAGGAAGTATAAACAATATCAAATTTTTGCTCTAATAACATAGGAAGCTCAAAAATATCAGAACAGATAAAGTGTGCTGGGATATTTAATTGGTCACTTAATTCTTTTGCAAGTTTTATTCCCTCATCTGAAAAATCGACTCCAGTTACTTTAGCGCCTTTATTTGCCCATGATAATGTGTCAAGACCAAAATGACACTGCAAATGGAGTAATGTTTTGCCATGTACAGATCCCATTTCTTTTATTTCTATATTTTTAAGAGAATTTTTGTTAGATTTAAATCCTTCAAGATCATAGAAAGTTGACTTAGCATTAATTTTTGTCCAACTATTCCATAAAGAACGATTATTTTTAAGTAGATCTTCTTTTGTTAAAAAATTTGTAGTCATTCCAGATCCTCTTTTAAGATATTATCAATTTGTTTATTCTTAATTTCTAAAGATTGTTGCCAAAAATTAATTTTTTCTTGTAGCCAAAATCCATCTTCTCTGTGCCGCTGAACAGCATTTAATCTTTGTTTATTAACAGAAAACTGGGATGATCCTCCACCGAAATCAAAGTCATCAATTCGGCAGTTTTCTGGAAGAAGTTTCGAAATGGCTTCTAAAGGATTTTGCTTTGAATCGAGTGCTTTTTGAATTGTCTCACCTACTTTAAAATGGGACTCACGAAATGGTAATCCTAACTTTACTAATTTTTCTGCTATTGCAAGTGAAATTGTGAGTCCATTTTGGCTACTCCGCATCATGTTTTCATCATTTGGTTTTGCATTTTTTATAATAAGCTCGAGAAGCTGCATAGACTCAATAATTTCTATAAATCCTCTTTCAAAATCGACTAAAGATTCTGTTCCTACTTCGACGGAATTCGAAAAAGGAGTTTTGTGAGTAATTGCTAAACTTGACATTAATATTCCGCTCGGAATGATAGATTTACCTTTAATTTTTTCCAGTAAAAATGGATTCTTTTTTTGTGGCATCATTGAAGATCCCCCACAAAGCTCATCTGGAAGATCAAAAAAACAAAATTCTTGAGTTGTCCAGAGTTGAAAATCTTGAGCAATACGGCTTAATATCGTCCCCATTATACTCAAGACGGACAAAAGGTTGAGAGCTAAATCACGATTTGCAACAGCATCTAGGGAATTGACAAATGAAGTTTTGAAACCTAAATATTTGGCAGTTATACTTGTATCTATTGGAAAACTTGTACCACAACCCGCACCCGCACCTAATGGGCATTCCATAAGATTATCAAAACATGCTTTCAATTTGTTCTGTTCTTTTGTTAAAGATTCTTCTATTGCTAAGAGATAAAATGCATAAGAGCCTTCAAAAGCAGGTTGAAATTGACTGTATATTGGCATCTTTAAAAAATTATAAGAATGAGACTGTAGTAAAATGCAGTTACGCAATCTCCAACATGCGCTGTATAAATTTTCAAAATATTCTCGTGCATTTAATTTAAAAAGAGTTGCATTCATATCATTTCGGGAGCGGCCTGTATGGATCACTCCGCCTATTTTCATACCAAGTTTTTCGATCATTATATTCTCATATAGAAGGTATGACCCTCGCAATGCATCTTTATTCATAAATTCTGAAAATTTGCTCTGTCTAAATAATTTTATTTGTCGCAAAATTTTATCTGTTATTTTCTTTGAAATGATTTTCTTTTCAAAAAGCATTAAAATATGTGCTTCATCAATATTTGCAATATTTTCTAGTTCCTTTAAAAAATTATATTTATTTTTCTTTTTTAGAACTATTGCTTGTGCATCTGAATGAATTGTTTTTCCAATGCGACCTGTGCTTTGATTTAAAGCAATTTTTTCATCCATGTCCTCAATATGAATTTTAATTTTTTCCAGATTATTATTTACCTTTAATCTAGATTCATAAATAGTATCTCCAGAAGAAATTAAATAGCCAATACGATCTCTAAAATCGCCAAACTGAGAGCATATATCACCAATTTTTTTTGCTAAATAATAGTTATCTAAATTTTCCAACGTGGAAAAACCATCAATTTTTGCAATGACGCCTGCTTTATCTGGAATTAAGAAACGTATAGATGAATATCTCTTTGACTTAAAACTAAGATCAAATTTCTTTCCGCAATATAAATCTAAGAGTATGTCTATTAGATCAATACCATTGGATTTTTTAATGAGTTCTGGAATCATTCCACCTGCGAGTCTAGGGTTTATTTCAATAATATAAGGAGTATTATTGTGCACACGCAATTCAATATGTGCAGCACCAAAATTAAAGTTTACTGCATTCAATGACCGTAAAACAATCTCTTTAATTTTTAGGGCTATATCTTCTTTTAATTCTGCTGGAAAATCATGACCCGTCTCCACAAAAAATGGTTTTTCTCCCAAATATTTTTGTGTAATGCCTAAAATTTCAAAATTTTTATCCGTCTTTAAGACTTCAACAGAATACTCTTGACCTTCAATATATTGTTGAACGAGTATTTTTGTTTCAATCGCGTTACCCCGTTCATTTTCTCTAAGATTTAAAAGTTGATTCGAATGTTTCAATAATTCATTAACATTCTTGCAAAGTTTAACTCCAATACTCCCACTTCCAGCGGCAGGTTTAACTATTACTGGGAAATTTATCTTCTCTTGGATGGATATAAGTTCATTTTGATTTTTAATAAGAAATGTAAACGGAATTGGAATATCAAATTTAGTAAGAATTCCTGCGAGAATATCTTTATTCCGACAATTGTGAATTGCCTGTGCAGAATTACATGGCAATGAAAACGTGTCTGCTATTCTTGCAGCTATTTCTATGAAATACTCAGAACTTGAAAATACGCCAACAATATTTTTTTCATTTTCGAGTGCTTTTAAAATAGAATCTTTATTAGATGTGTCCAATATAATTGGTGATATAAGATATTTATTTAAGAAAGAATACTTATATGGATCTGCTGCTAAAAATAAGACTTGATAATTTTTTTCAAGAGCTTTTTGAATAAATAACTCACCTGTGCCTGTCGTATTACTTTCAATAAAAACAATTTTTTCAATTTCCATTTTTAACTTCCATAATTTCTTTATATGTTCTTCTATTCCAATTTAAGTAAGTCCATTTATTATTGACTTCAGAAGGATCCATAACTTTCAAAGGTGAAGATGAAATTTCTTTATCGAAAAACGACATTTCTTTGAGATATTGATTGTTATACACTGAAGATAAATATCTATGTCCTGTGTCGGGGGCGATAAAAACAACTTTTTCATCCTTATTTTGATGGCTAACCCACTTTGCAACATGATAAGCAGCACCACTAGTTGGTCCGTGAAAGCTTGAGTAGAGTGAATGCAATTTACGCGTTTGCAAATAGGCATCACATGCAGATACCCAATGTACTTCATCAAAAAGACAATGCTCTAAATTTTGTGGCATCAGAGAATTTCCCAATCCACGTAATATTCTTTTTTCATTAATTAAACCAAATAATACGCTGCCAAATGTATCAACACCCACTAATCGATTGAATGGATTATTTTCTCTTAAGCATTTAATTGTCCCACAAGTCGATCCTCCCGATCCAACTGAACCAACCAATGTTAAGTTATTCCCCAATTGCTTAATTAAGTATTCAGCAAAAATAGTATAAGCTGTCTGATTTTCTGGATTGTTATATTGCTGAGGCCAAAAACTTTGAGGATTGTTTGCGAGATACTCTTTAAGAGTATTTAAACGAAATATTTGAGGATTTTCTGAACTCAAGGTTTGAGAGAGAATTTGGACATAACCACCTAAATCTTCTAGTCTTCTTTTTAAATCATCATCTATTGCTTGATCGCTTATAATGCGAAATGGCAGCCCCATTTCTGCGCAGATTATTCCTAATCCCAGAGCATATGTTCCACTTGAAGTTTCAATGATCGGATATTTAGGATTGATTCTTTTTTCTGCAAGTGCTTTTTCTATCACATATTTTGCTGGCATAAGTTTCATGAGTTGAAATGAAGCCATAAATAAGTTTTTTTCTATTTGAATAATATTGGGTAAAAGAATTGAATCTGAATAGGATTTATAAATTTTTCCATGATTATAAAGATGAAAATTCTTAAAATTATTTTCACTTCCCACATTTAAGCAATCTATTTGGAATGCTTGTGCAACTGACATGAAGTTATTCCTCATTTTTTTAAATTATATTCGCAAATTAATTCTTTCCCTAATAATTTTTCGCTCATCATTTTTTCAAGACCAAGAATTGTAGGAGTTTTATAGAAATTACAGAGTGGAATTTTTATTTGATATTTATTTGCCAATAAGGATAGCATTTGAATTACTTTTAAAGACTGCCCACCCAAATTAAAAAAATCATCACTTACACCGATTGAATCAATCTTCAAAACATTTTTCCAAATTTCCGATATTTCTTTTTGCATTTTCGTTTTAGCTGGGTCTAAATGGAAATTCTTTTCAGTTATATTATTAACCAATGCGCTTTCATTGATTTTACCATTCTCAAATAAAGGCATTTCTGCAATAAAAATGTAATGATCTGGAACCATATATGAAGGTAAAGTTTGATTTAATAAGTGTTTAATTTGATTTCCATTAATTTTTGGCCAGAGAGCATTTTCATTATTTGTAAAAAAATGTTCAACCCAAACTGCAGGATCATAATAAGTTACAGAGTTATCTGAAAAATCAACCACTGCCTCTTGTAAGGTCTCTGGTAAATGAATAGGACCTGAATTCATAATATGAAATTGAGTCCAGCTTTCCCATTCATCAATTCTAGCTTTTATAAATTGTGAATTCAGATCTATTTTTAATATTTTACCACCAATTCGCTCGTGCATTCGAAACCAATTGTCTTTAAGCTGTCCATCTTCTCTACGCAGAGAGCACCAGTCAGTAAATTTTATTTCGGGAAATTGAGCTTTGCCTGTTGGTCGAACTGCAACTAATATTTTTTCCAATTCATTTGCTTGCGCAATTATTTTAAATAATTTTAAGATTTCACTACTCAACCCTCTTGATTGATAGGGTTTTGCAACTATACCCGCTAATATAAGCAATGTATTCGATTCAGTTTGAGTTTCCTTAAACGCACTTTCTAGAGCACCGTCCCAGCCATTCGGCAAATTTTTGCATGTCCCATCCCAATAAATGGGAATTGAGTTACCGATTGCAGCAATTTCATCTTTTTCATCCACGATTAATATTTGATACTCAGAAAATTCAGAATAAATTTTAGGCCATAGGTCAACGAGGATTGCACTTCCTTCAAAATACTTTGGCCAGGATTGAGCATGAATTATATTGAGTTTCCTCAGCAATTCAGGACGTTGTGCTAAGGTATATATTCTATAATTTGAGTTATTTATGTTAACTTTATTAATTTCATCTTTTATTTCAATGTATGCTGAAATAATTTCATCAGTATATACTTTAACAACAGAGTTTTTAATATAAGGAATTTTTAATATAGCATTGTTAATTTCTTCTAGTTCAACTCTATTTCCTCTTACTTTTACTTGTTTATCAATTCTTCCTAAATAATAAATATTCCCATCGTCGGCAATTTTTCCTAAATCACCCGATTTATATAATCGATAAATTTTACCATCAATTTCTTTCTCAATAATTGCCTGCTGCGTTTTTTTATGCTCATTTAAATACCCTTTCATTATTCCTGGGGAATGTATATAAATTTCTCCAACCACACCTTGAGGAACTAGATTTAAATAAGGATCGAGAATAAAAATTTTAACATTCCCAATTGGCTTACCTATAGGTACGACGTCACCATAAAATGATTGCGAACAATCAAAAATGGTAGCATCAACTGTAATTTCAGTAGGTCCATAATGATTCATCAATTGGCATTGATATTTTGCAAAAAATTTATCTCTTATTATTTTGGATAATTGTGCTCCTCCGGATAAAACGAGTCGCAAATAATTAGAATTAATATTTGCCTCTATCAGGGCATCAAGCATAATCGGTACACATTGTAAAATGCTAATTTGCTTTTCTGTTATTAATTTAGCAATTGCATATGGATCTTTATTTTTTTCAAAGTTAGGTATGATTAATTCTCCGCCAAAAGAAAGTGGCCAGAAAATATCTATAATAGATGCATCAAAAGTATAGGGTGTTATCATTAATATTTTATCAAGCTGATTCAAATTATATCGTCTTTGTGTATCTTGAATTAAATTCACAATGCCATCATTTTGAATTGGAATTCCTTTGGGTAATCCTGTTGTGCCAGAAGTATATATAATATATATTAATATATCCTGCTTTAATTCTCTATAAATAAATTCTGAACTAAAATTTTTGATTTTATTTTTTAATTCACACATATTTAAAATTAAACCGCTAAAGGACAAACTTTCATGTGAAAATCCAGAGTCAATTATTAAAAATTTTGCTTTTGAATGTTCTAAAATACTTTCGGTACGAGCCAAAGGATTTTCAATTGAAATTGGGACATAATGGGCGGACAACTTTAAAATTGCTAAAAGGCTCACTACCATCTGGATTGATGGCTTCATGGAGAGAGCGACAGTGTCTTCAGCCTGTATTCCGCTTTGTATTAAGAAATTTGCTAATTTATTTGAAGAATTATGTAATTCCTTATATGTGATTGAATTCTTTTCTTCAGAAATTGCAATACTCTCAGGCGAGCGTTTTAACTGTTTCTCAAGTAATTGAACAATATTATTTTTTTCATAATTTATATTTGTATTATTTATGCTATCAATTAAATACTTTCTTTTTTCATCTGAAAAAATTGAATATTCTGTGAGGAGCAAACGTGGATTTTTGATCACCTCATCAACAATATAAACCATATCCTCAAGCATTCTTTCGATGGAGCATTTTTTAAAAAGATCTGTATTATAAATGCAATTAAAAGCAATATCACTTCCCCACTGATCAACAACGAGCGTTAAGTCAAAGCGAGCTGCGTTTGCTTCTGCTCCATATAGATTTTTTAAGAACCTTTCTGCTCCATGAAATTGTGTCGCTTCATAGGCTTGTGTTTTATTATTTTGCACACCATACATGACTGAAAATAATTTAGGGCGGGAGAGATCTTTAACATGATTCAATTCTTCTATCACAAGATTGCATGGATAATAATGATGTTCAAAAGCTAAAAGTGACTTTTCTTTTATTTGAAATAATAAACTTTCAAATGTCATTTCTTCATCAATTTGGCAGCGAATTGGGAGAGGCGTTGCAAAAAGGCCAAGAATTAATTTGAAATCATCATGATCTCTTCCTGCGATAGGACTGCCAATGACAATATCCTTTTGTCCCGTAGTTCTAAAAAAATATAAATCTATAATCGACATCATAAACATAAATAATGTTACATTATTATTTTCTATAAAGTTATTTATTTTACGGATACTGTTGCGCGGTATCCATGTTGATATTGAGTTTCCATTATAAGTCTGCATGGAAGGTCTTGAAAAATCTGTCTGAAGATTGAGGGCGGGTGGTAAGGTTTTAAATTCTTTCATCCAATACTCTTTATGTTTTACGAATTTACCAGATTGAATAGATTCATTGATCCATTGAGAGTAGTCAAAATAATTTAATTTTATTTCAGGTAAATCAGGAATTTCATTTTTTAAATATGCATTATAAATTGAAGATAATTCATTAAAAAGATTTATGGTGCTAGTTTCATCCCATATTATATGGTGTATTACAAATATAAGTTGAAAAGTTTTATCAGGGTATTCTGCAATTTTTAATACAAATAAAGGTCCATTCTCAAAATCAAAAGCTTTATTGCTATATTTACAAGCTAAATTATTTGCGATTGAGTCCAAGTTCTCAACATCTATTTGTGTATTGTCTATTAATATCTCATTTTTTTGTAAGACCAATTTGTTTAGTAATTTTTGAACAGGTTTGCCATCAATATAATCAAAATAAATTCTAAAATTTAAGTGCCTATCTAAAATACATTGCCATGATTTTATAAATATATCCACATTTATATTTCTAAAAAAAAGATCATTAAAGCTAATATTATATACGGGACTCGTTCTATCAATTTGATAAGAATACCATTCAGGAATCTGACATGGAGCAAGATCGTAATATTTCATATAAGGATACGATTTAACTGATGATGTTTCTAGAATATCAAGCTCTTTATCGATCTTAAGTATTGACTGCCCTAAAGATTCTATAGTTGGAAATTCAAATAATTTTTTTAGCTCAATTTTTACATTTAATTCTTTTTGCAGTTTAATAATAACTTCAGCTGCAAGCAAAGAATGTCCACCTATTTTAAAGAAATTATCATATATACCAATTTTTTCTCGGCCTAATACTTTTGTCCAAACTTCTGAAATTTTAGTTTCAAGTGAATTCCGAGGAGGAACATATTTTTGCTCTTGAATAAAGTCTTGTTCTGAGGGGGTAGGTAATTTTTTCCGATCCACTTTTCCATTGCTCGATAAAGGAAAATCATCCATTATGATATATGCTTCTGGTACCATATATTCCACTAAATTATTAATACAAAATTGTTTGATATCGAATATAGTGGGAGCAGGAAATTTTTTTGGAATAATATATGCACTCAAATAATAATTATTATTAGTATTGTTTTTGTTTGCTAAAACAACACAACTCGCAATATTATGGTGTTCGCTTAACTTAGCTTCTATCTCTCCAACCTCAATTCTGAATCCACGAATTTTAACTTGAAAATCAGAACGACCTAAAAACTCTATTGAGCCATCAAAATGCCTTCGAGCAATGTCACCTGTTTTATAAAGCCTTTCTCCCAAAGTTTTTGCAAATGGGTTTGGTAGAAAGCTCGAAGCTGTTTTTTGAGGATCGTTTAAATAGCCTCGACCGACACCAAAACCGGCAAAGTATATTTCGCCGCGTACGCCATATGGAACGGCTTCAAGCTTTTCATCTAAAATAAATGTCTGTTGATTGGGCAAAGGCAATTTAACTGGCATGTAAGGCATTTGCGTGTTTGGAGGGTTTATAAAGTGTAAATGATGAGAATCATCAGAGCATTCAGTTGCCCCATATGCGTTTACAAAAATAATATCTGAATTTAATTTAAACCACCTTTGACATTGCTCTAAAGTAAGAGGCTCTCCATTTGTGATATAAATCCTCAGCGGTTTGAGCTGAGACTTATGGTTACTCTCCAATGCATCTAATATAACCTTAGTATGGGAAGGCACTGATTCAAGAATTGTTACCTTTTCTTCATTTATTTTATTTATCAAAAGGTTTGGTTCCCAAGCGGAATTTCCTGTGAAAATTGCTGTTCTTCCACCGACTAGAAGAGGGCAGATAAATTGCCAAATAGAAACATCAAAGGTTTGTACTGCAATCTGTCCAATGACATCATTTTGATCAATTTTTAAATCACTAATTTTTCCAAATAAGTGATTCACCATTCCTTTATGTTCAAGCATCGCACCTTTTGGTTTACCAGTAGAACCTGAGGTAAAAATTAAATATGCTAAATTATTTGGGACAGATAAATTTTTGGGCGATTCTTTTGGATAAATTTTATCAAATGAATTTTTTAAATTAATTATTTTTTCATTTGAATTAAATAATTTATTAGCGTTATCAAAAAGGGTATTTGTAGTGATGATAAAATGTGGTTTACACTGTTCAACGATCTCATATGCTCTTTTGTCATTTGCTCCTGGCTCCAAAGGAACAAATGCAGCGCCAGCTTTTAATACACCTAACATACTTATTAAATAATCAAATCCGCGATCAAGATACAACGCAATCCTGTCTTCAATTTGTGAGCCCATGCTTTTTAAGTAATGCGCTAATTGATTTGATTTTTCTTGTAGTGCTAGATAAGTTAGGTTGGATCCATCACAACTTGCAGCTATTCGATAAGGCGTTTTATTTACTTGCTCGTCAAATAATTCATGCACACATTTTTGAAGAGGAAATTCTTTTTCTGATATATTATATATATTTATCAAGTCACTTTTTTCATTTTCTCTTAGAATTTCATAACTATCGATATTTAAATCTGAGTTCAGACAGATATTTTTTAGGAGAGTAACATAATTATTTACAAATTGATCCATATATTTTTTTGTAAATAGATCGGTATTAAATTCTACAACACCATAAAGATCGCTCTCACGACTTTGTAAAGTTAATGTGATGTCAAATTTTGCAAGGTTCAAATCTTGTTCGATTAAACTAATTTCTAAATTGTTCAAAGAGAAATTTTCTATAGCATCATTTTGCAGCTCAAACATAACTTGGAAAAGGGGAGAATGGCTCAAACTGCGTTCAGGTTGAACTTCTTTAACTAGAAGTTCAAATGGGAGATCTTGATTTTCATATGCACCTATGGTCATTGCCCTTGTCTTTTTTAATAAATCAGTAAAACTATCGTGCTTATCAAGCTTCAATCTTAAGGCGATCGTATTTACAAAAAATCCTATTAAATTTTCTAAATCTTTATGGTTTCTATTTGCTATTGTGGTCCCTACTGTGATGTCTCTTTGCTTAGTATAATTCATGAGCAATATATAAAAAGCAGTAAGCGTCACCATAAAGAGAGTTGATGAATTGTTATTAGCAATTTTTATTAATTCCTTTTCAAGATTCTTTTCAATAATAAATGAAAAAGATTGTCCTCTATATGTTTGAATTGATGGTCGAACAAATTCAGTTGGTAAGTCTAAGACCGGAGGTAAATCATGCAAATGATTTTTCCAATAAGCTAAAAGTTCATTTAGCTTTTGCCCAGTCAGCGTATCATGTTGCCAAACTGAGAAATCTGCGTATTGAATACTCAAGTCGGGCAATGTATATTTTTCTGATTTTATAATCCCATTATATATTTTTGATAATTCATTGCAGATAACACCAGTTGACCAGCCATCTGAAATAATATGATGAATAGTCATTAATAATACATAATAATTTTCGGATATTTTTAATAATAGAAGGCGCAAAAGCATATCATTTTCAAGATTAAATGGCCTGTGAATTTCATCGATTGAAATCTGTTTTAAATTTGATTCAAATATGTTTTCTGGATGAAGTTGAATCACTTTTTTAGGGCTTATAACTTGATAAGGAATACCATTTTCTTCTTTAAAGTTTGTCCTAAGGATTTCATGCCGTTCTATAATCGCATTAAAACTGGCGTTGAGAGCTTCTATGTTTAAATTGCCCTTTAAACGCAGGAAAAAAGGGATATTATATAATGCGGAATTTTCTTGCATTTTACCAATAAACCACAATCTTTTTTGGGCAAAAGAAAGTTGAAACTTGTTTTCTGAACGATTTATTTTGGGTATTTCATTTGATAAAACAGGATTTTTATTGTTTTCTAAATTTTTTATAGATTGTAATTTTTTAATCAATTCTGCTTTTTGCTCTGGACTTAGAGAATCAAATTTACTCTTATTCATAGATATTTTAACACTTTCTTCTAAATGTTTTATTTTATAAATCTTCGATTAATTTATTTAATAATTCTTCATCTATTTCAGTCAGTTTTTTTTGCAGCACAATTTCAGCAATTTTTATTGTGGTTGGATTTTCAAATAAATTTTGTAACGAAAATTCAATTTTGAAATTATCTCTAATTTGCGAAGTCAATTTTGTTGCCAAAAGAGAATGACCTCCGAGTTCAAAAAAATTGTCTGTTATTCCTATTCCTTTAATTCCTAGGAGGGACTCTAATATTTGAATAATATTAATTTCTATTTCATTACGAGGAGCTACATATTGATTAAATAAATTGGGTCGACTGTGGTTAGCATCAAGATTTTTTTCACTAATTTGATCTACTTTATTTATAGGATTTTCCCATTTCTCGATACGCTCATCAAGATCATGGGTTGAGACGATGATTCTTCCTAAATATCCTGACGTCATAATATCTAAGAAAATTTGGCATCCTTCTTCCTTTGAAATGGTTAACTCAATTAATTTTTCTTCAAAATGGGACAAATTTTTATCTGAGAAATACCAAGCATCCCAGTTTATTGAAAGCAAAGGTGTGTTTAAATAATAACATTTATTCATAAGAACAAATTCATCTATATATATATTTGCTGCAGCATAAGCAGCATGCCCCAGACCAGCCAAAATTGAAGAAATAGATGAAAACAAGCAGCAAAAATCAAATGTTTTTAAACTTAATATTTTTTCGAGAACTTTTACACCCTCTACTTTTGTTTCAAAATGACTTTGAATAGCAGTTTCATCTAGATTTTCGATAATTTTAAATGAGTCTTCATTTAAATTTCCAGCTGCATGAATAATTCCATTGATAGTCCCAAAAGTGGCTTCAGCTTGAGTAAATGCATTCTTCATTTCGATATAATTTGCAACATTTGCCTGCAATACAAGTATATCGATTCCCTCATCTTTTAATCTTCTGAGAACTTTTATTTTGTTCAATAAAGTATTTGAAGTATCATTGCATTCAGTAATCTTATGCCAATTTTCTTCCTTTGGAAATTCTGTTTTAGAAATTAGTATGATTTTTGCATTAAATTTTTTACCAAGGGTTTCTGCTAAAGATAAACCAATTTTACCAACACCACCTGTTATTAAGTATACTCCACCTGATTTTAAATGATGACTGATGTTTTGATTCTTCGGTAATTTAATCTTATCAAAATGTGGTATCCAGACAATATTATTCCGATACGCTTTAATATTATTCAATTTTTCAGATGAAAATTCTTTATTTATAATTGGAATTATATGATTTATATTGTTATTTAAATCATCAAAATCTAAATGCAAGTAATTCATATTTGAATATTCTTGCACAGCAGCTTTTAGAATTCCTACGAAAAGTGATTTGTCATAACTAAGATTCTTCTCGAGCCCATTTACAAAATATGCTTGCTCTGTTACGCAGGTAAGTTGAGTTTTATTATAAATTTTACATTTATTTAGGGATTTTATCATATTTAAAATATAATTAATATTAATATTTTTAAAAATAAAAACAACTCTTAATACATCATTTCGTTCTAAATTAAGCTGTTTTAGAAGAGTTTCGCATTGACTCGCTTGCGAAAAATCTAGTGCGTATAAATACGCTTCTTGCTGTGCAAAATGCTCACTTTGTACAGCAAAAAAAGAGTCTCTATTGTTACCAGTTAAATTTTTTAATTCTTTTAAATATTCATTATTAAGAAAGAATAAGTATTTAATATTTTTCTTTTCTTCAATTTTATTTGCAGGTATTTCTTCAAAAGACCGACTATTCCATTCCTTTCCATACAACCAATCTACAGATTCTTTGCGAATATTTGTGCTCTCAGTTTTATCAATCCAAAATCTTTTTCTCTGAAATGGATAAGTTGGTAAAGGAATACGTCTTCGCTGTTCACGATTATAGATATTTTCCCATTTTATGGCGACACCATTCAGCCACAGTTTTCCGATAGTTTCCAAAAAAGTAAGCGAACTTGATTTATCTTCTTTTGCATGTGGGATAGTGTTTAGTGTAATAACATCTGAATTAAATGAACTTTTTAGCATATTCATCAACGACCGGCCAGGACCAACTTCAATAAAAATTTTCATATCGTTTTGAATTAACGTTGTAAGACCATCATAAAACCTTACTGTTTTTAGAATATGCTGTGCCCAATAATCCAAATTTATTGCTTCTTCATCAGATATCCAGTTGCCTGATATATTTGAAATAAAGCGTATTTTAGGCAAATTAAATTGAAGTGTTTTTAAAACTTCTTTAAATTTTGGCAGCATTTTTTCCATTTGTTGAGAGTGAAAAGCATGAGAAGTATTTAACATTTTTGTTTCAATATTCTGAGCTGAAAGTATCTTTTGCAAATGCTCTATAGCTTTATTAGAACCAGAAACGACACATGCGTTTTTACTATTCACTGCAGCTAATGAGAGGTCATTTTCTAAATAATTTTTTAATTCATTTTCATTCATTGCGACGGAAAGCATTTTTCCATTTTCTAATTCCTGCATGTATTTTCCGCGCAAGCAAACAATTTTAAGCGCATCTTGTAAACTAAATACTTCAGCAATACAGGCTGCAACATATTCACCAATACTGTGCCCAATCATTGCGTCTGGTTTTATACCAAAATGTAGCAAAAGTTTTGCTAAACAATATTCAATTGTAAATAAAGCTGGCTGTGTTACAAATGTTTGATGCAAAATTTCATTTTTATCAAGACTCTCAGAAAATAAAATATTTGTAATGTTTAAATTTAAATACTTTTCAATAAACAAGCTACAAGTTTCAAAATTTTCTCTAAATATTTTTTCTTCATTATATAAGTTATAAGCCATATTTATATATTGAGTCCCTTGCCCTGGGAACATAAATGCGAGATCTATTTTATGTTGTGGCGTTTTATTGGAATAAATATATGTATTATTTTGATTTAAGATTTTATCAATACATTCTTTTCTGTCAGTTGCAATAAAAAAACTTCTAAATTTATATTCATTACGACCCATTTGCAAGGTATAAGCTATATCCGCAATATTTTCTTCATTTTTAGTTAAATAATTTGCTAAATTTAAATTTGTCTCTCTCAAAGCTTCTTCTGATTTTGCAGAAGTAATAAATATATGTTGGAAAAGAAATGATTCACTGCTATTTTTTGTTGGAGCTTCTTCAACTATGACATGTGCATTTGTTCCACCAATCCCAAAAGAACTCACGCCTGCTCTTCGAGGGAGAAAGCAATTATCCCAATCTTTCAATTTTTTATTTATATAAAATCCAGAGTTATTTAAATCAATTTTGGGGTTTGGTTTCTTAAAATGAATATTTGGTGGTATTTTTTTATTTTTTAATGATAAAATAACTTTGATCAGTCCTGCAATACCAGACGCTGTATTCAAATGACCTATATTTGTTTTAACTGACCCAATTCCACAATCGATATGATTTATTTTTTTACTTTCAAATGCCTCTTTGAGAGCACTGATTTCAATTGGATCTCCTAAGAGAGTGCCTGTGCCATGAGCCTCTACGTAAGAAATATGATCCGATGGTATATTTGCTATTTCAAGAGCATCTGCAATGACGCGTGCTTGCCCCTGCGGACTGGGCGCAGTGTATCCAATCTTTTCCGATCCATCATTGTTGGCTGCGCTTGAGCGAATGATACAATGAATTGTGTCATTGTCGGCGAGAGCTTCTTCTAAACGTTTTAGGACAATGATTCCGATTCCATTGCCCTCTACGGTCCCTTGGGCATTTTCATCAAAAGGTTTGCAATGACCATCAGGTGAAAGAATGCTTCCCTCTTGATATATATATCCTTCATCTTGTGTGACATTGATGGAAACACCGCCAGCCAAAGAGATATCGCTTTCAAAATTTAGAAGGCTTCTACACGCTTGATGAACCGCAATCAATGAAGTTGAACAGGTAGTGTTCACATCAATACTTGGTCCTGTTAAGTTAAGTTTATATGAAACAACTGTCGAGACTGAATCATTCCCATTTGAAATTTGTAATAATCCATGTGTGTTTATTAAATCTTTTCTTGGCAGAATATTAAAAAGTAAGTATGAACTTATAGCAGAACCCAAGTAAACTGATATTTTACCTTTGTATTTATTACTTACATAACCACTGTGCTCAAGAGCATTGACGGCACATTCTAGCACCAATCTTTGCTGAGGATCCATTATTTCTGCTTCTCTTGGAGAAAACCCAAAGTACTCTGCATCAAAATAATCAATTCCATTTAAGAATCCATATGCATTTATATGATTTTTATTTTTAGTTTTGAGTCCTTCTATTTTTCTTATGGATTCTTTTCCTTGCGAAAGATTATGCCAAAACTCCTCAATATTTTCTGCTTCTGGAAATCTTCCACTCAAGCCAATGACTGCAATTGATCCTACATATTCATCTAAATCAAGATTTGACATGCGATTTCCTTATATTCATAGAATTTCTTTGATTTTGGATAGCTTGACGTTGTTTTTGTGCAGAATTAATCATATATTCATCGATATTTGATTTTTTAAATTGGGAATTTAAATATTGAGACAAACTTTTCACTGTAGGATAATTAAAAAGCGTTATTACGTCCAGTTTATTTTTTATAAGATCTTCTATTTTTTTATGAACGGATAATATCATTAAAGAATGAGCTCCAAGATCAAAAAAGTTTTCTTCAATGCTTATTTCCTTTACACCTAGTGCTTCTTGCCAGATTTGAGCTATTTGTTTTTCAAAATCGCTTCTAGGTTTAAGTACATTGCTATTTTGACTCATTTTGTATTGCATTTTTCTAAGCTGATCTTTGTCAACCTTTCCATTTTTATTTAGTGGAATATCATCTAAAAATACATAATAGGTAGGAATCATATAATCAGGTAAATAATTTTTTAAAATCTCTCTAATATCTTTATCTGTAAAATTTCTTTGATTGTGATTGACAATGTATGCGATTAATAAATTTTCATTGCTGTTATTTTTTTCTGCTAAAACCACTGCATTTAATACATTTAAATACTTGACAATAACATTTTCAATTTCACCTAACTCTATGCGATAGCCGCGAATCTTAATTTGTTCATCTATTCTTCCAACAAATTCAATTTGTCCATTAATTAAACGGCGAGCAAGATCTCCTGTGCGATAAAGCCGGTTACACTCATCCGGGTTAAATGGATTTGGTATAAATCTTTCCGCAGTCAAATCAGGTTTATTTAAATAGCAGCGTGCTAAATTTTCTCCAGATATGAGTAGTTCACCAACTTGTCCGAGAGGAAGCAAATTTAAGTATGAGTCTACTATGTACAATTGGCATCCATCAATTGGGGAGCCAATTGGGATTTGAGGATCCGTTAGAGAATTGAATGCATTGTGTGAATATTTCCAAATGGATGAAATGATTGTTCCTTCTGTTGGACCATAGGTATTGATCCATTTTACTTTATCTCTAAAAAATTGATTCCACTTAACAAAGGATAAGTAATTTGCTTGCTCTCCACCGACGATAACAAGGCGAACGGATTCATATGTTTTATATGAATCAAGATGACAAACCCAAGAATGCCAAAATGCAGTCGGCAAGTTTAGAATTGATATTTTATATTTAAAAATAATACTTTGAAAATTTGCAATAGAGATACCAATCTCATGTGGATATAATATTAAAGTTGCACCACTTATCAAAGTCGGAAAAATTTCCTCGATAGATAAATCAAAATTTATTGAGCTTAATTGTAATACCTTATCGCTGTTTGTAATTTCATACTGGTTTTGCACAAATAAACTATGATTGACTAAAGAACTATGATTTATAACTACACCTTTCGGTTTTCCAGTGGAACCTGAAGTGTAAATAACATAAGCTGCGGAGTCTAATAGATTTATTTTATTAACACTTTCTTCTGAATAACTAATAATTTTAAATATGCTATCTTTATCAATAATATAATTTAATTTTGCATCTTGAATTATATATTCAATCCTTTCTTTAGGATACTCTGGGTCAAGAGGAACATATGCTGCTCCTGACTTCAGCACTCCTAAAATCACAATAATTGCTTCGATCGATCTTGATAAATAGACTCCAATGAAATTCTCACACCCTAAATTTTGGCTATTAATAAAATTTGCGACTTGATTTGATCTTTTATCGAGTTCTTCATAAGTAATTTCTTTGTTATTTTCAATTAATGCGATTTTATTCGGATATTTTCTCACAGTTTCAATTATATAATTTGTTACAGGAGTCTTTAATGTATTTCTTTTTTTATTAATATTCCACTCAATTAATTTATTTCTTTCAATCTCAGAAATAATTGGTAACTCATAAATAAGAGAGTCTAAATTTTTTATGACATTATCGTAATAATGTAAAAAAGAATTTTTAAAATTATCAATAAAGTGATCGCTAAATTTTGCAGAATTATATTCAATTTTAAATTCAATCATGTCTGGATGAATTTGATATGCCATACCAATATCATTTTGAATTTTTTTTGCTTCATATTTAATAGATTTTACTTCAATATCTTTTAAATTAAATGAAACTGCCCCTAAAAAAGCTTCAAAGAGATCGACATTGAAAAATTGTTGACCTTTTAATATATTTTTTTTTCTTAATCTTTCTACAATATCTGTCAGTGTGCATCTCTGATGCTGCTTGGATTGTCTGCGTTGATTTGTTAATTCGATTAATAAATTTCTAAATGATTTACTTGGATCAATTGATATTTGAAATAAAATATTATTTACGAAGCAACCAATACAATCTTGATAGCCAGATGGCCTCATATTTACTGGGTAATTTAAAACAACTGATTTTTGTCCAACATATCTTAACAAAAAACTACCAAAAAGTGTTGATAAGAAAATAAATAATGAGGTTCTTTCTGCTTTAATAATTGATTTCAATCTTTGATATTTTTCGCTTTCTAACCGGAAAAAAATGGATTTTGACTCTTTAGTAAGTACATTTTTTTCTTTGAAGTCCAAACTCAATTGACTATCTTTTAAAAGATTTTCCCAATAATCTAAATCTTTCTCTATGTGATATTGAGAATATGTATTCTTTTCATGTTCTATATAATTTGAAAATTGAGGTAAATATAAATGTTCTAAATTTTTTCCATTTATTAAATAAGAGTTATATAAATAAGAAAATATATTAACAAATTTACTTGCTGTAATTGCGTCTGAAATGATGTGATGTATATTTAATACGAGTACGCAGTGGTGCTTATTTATGTGCAATAATCCAAATTTATATAAAGATAGTTTATTTAAGTTAAATGCATAGGAGCTTATTTGTTCGATATATCTATCAATCTTGTCATTAACGTGCTCTTCATTTTCATCTAAATATTTGATTTCTAAATTAAGTGCAACTTTATCTAATATTATTTGACTTAATTTTCCATTTTCTTCTAGTATAAACGATCTACACCCCTCTGCATAATGATTCACATAACTTTCTAATGAGAAAATAATTGCTTCGACATTAATTGAGCCTTTCAAATCAAAAATAATTGGTGTATTGTATGCAATATTATGAGGGTTCAATTTCCATTCAAGCCAAAAACGCTTTTGATAGTATGAAAGCTCTATTATTCTCATAAGAATCCCCTTAATTAAATAATATAATCAATTTTCTAAAAATACCTATTGCATATTTTTTGAACTATTTAATTAATTTAAAAGTTATTTCCCTGATAAACCTAGATTGATAATTGGATAACTATATTTTTGTATTAAACTATTTTTTTTTTCTCTGCAACAAATGTGACTTAAAGTTTTTATATATAAAGAGCTTAATTTTTTTCAATATTATGCTTTTTACTTGAGCATCTGTACGTTAGCGCAATAGTCATCAGGCTCAAACTACACTCAGACAAGGTCTTTTTGTTCAATAATCTTTATCACATCGAGAACATACGCTTGATGTGATAAAAATGTTTTTATGGCTTGAATCTAGTTTAAGTGACTGATTCGCTCCTAAAGGAGCAAAAATGCGACTTTGATTTGATCAAACGAAAATTGAGCAAAAATTGAGCAAATATTTAAAACATAATAGAAATAAATATAAAAATAAAAAAAATACAAAAAATTATCAAAAAAAGTTGTAATAATAAAAAAAATTGCTATATACCTTTATGTAAAGGATTTATTATAAAAAATTAATTAAATCCTATAAATAAAAAAATAAATACAATAATCATTGATAACATATTATTGTATTTAATAAATTCGTTGATTTTTATAAATTGTATTTTGTTTAAATGGAGTTATTATGAATCAATTTTTGAAAGCAGCATTTGCATCTGTCAGTCTATTAGCAATTACAGGTTGTGGAACTAAAGTCATCGATCAAACAGAAGAAGAAAAATCGTCATTTAAATACAATTTTAAATTGAGTTCTGCAGAAGAGCGAGATCTAAAATACTCAATTGCTATAAGTTTGAACTGTCCGGGTTATAGTTTTAATAAAGAATTAAATAATCGTGATTTGAGTCTCTCGATTCCAAAAGAAACTGTATGCCAAGTCTCAGTGAATAAAATAACTTTAACTGACAAAGAGGAAACGAGCGAATATGTTTCTAATGGGTCTGATAACATAACGTTTGCTATTACATACAATGCCGATAAAGTTAATATTGATTTAATTAGAGTTGGAAAAGTTGGGTATAAAGATCAAACACAAAACTCCCTGCTGCAAATAAATCCTATAGTTAATAAAAATGAAGTCATATTCGAAATTGAAAGAAATAATTTAAATGATATTGATATTTCATTGGAACCAGAATTTCATTTGATTCCAAAGTTCGTTAATTTAGATAAAATAGATATTAATTGCTTATTTGATTTTTCATTAACTAAATTGTCTAACAAAGGAACAATGGATTTATACACCCTGCGTGCTAATTTAACTGAAGAAACAAATAAATTATTTAAAGACAACTGTAAAATTATTTATGAAAATATGCCTAATCAAAGTTCTCAGTTAAGTAATTTTATTGCAAGCAGTAATTTGGAAGATTATTATCTCACCGAAGAAGCTTATAATGCTGCTCCTACTTCCTGTGCATCTGCTGTCGCATTGAATAATTTTGGAAACTGGAATAATTTTTCAGATCAAAAAGTTTATTTTATTTTTAGAACAAGCAAAGATGGTTATAATTCTTACAACACTTTCAGATTTCAAAAAAATTAAAAATATTAGATTTTATGCTTCCTAGGGTGTTTTTTAAGTGTTTTTTTCTATTTTACGGTAAAATTTTCCTATGCCCCATTTTTTGACATTTTAATTTGACTTCTTTGGATTTGTTAAAAATGCAAAGAAAATATTAAAAAAACAATGATGTGATATCACATCATTGTTTTTTTAATATTTGGATGAAAATTTAAAAATATTAGGTTTTTTATTGTTTTCCTAGCGTTAAAACCTTTTTAAATTCATCATACGTAGGTATTTTTTCAAAAGTATCTCTTTTTTTAAAATCAATACCTTTTAAAAAATGTTGCAAAAGATCACCCGCAAGCCACATTCCGAAAATCGGTGGCAAGTAACTGATTGTGCCTAACATAACTCTTTTATGCTGACATGCGCCAAATTCTTTTTCAATTGTTGGGCAGATACAATGCCATTCTGTACCTGGCACAGCTTGTTCTGGATCTATGGGCTCTTCTATTGAAAAGACAGCTCTAATGCCTTCTGAAATGCCAATTTCACGTAATTTTGCTCGTATTTGTTTTGCAAACGGATCGACTCTAGTTTCAGAAATATCTGCACATCGAATTTGCGCTGGATCTAGGCGACTGGCTGAGCCCATTGAGCTCCAAATTGGTATGCCAAGTTTGAGCGAACGTGCCAAGAGATCAACTTTAGGGATCAAAGTGTCTATGCAATCAATCACTGCATCTACGGGTTGTCCTGCCAGACGTTCAGCTTCCTCAAAGATAAAATTTTCTTTATCAGGATGGTGGTGTTCAGCTATGCCAAAATAACCTGCTAACGGATTGATTTTTTTTAATCTCTCAACAAGAAGCTCAACTTTCTTTTTGCCAACAGTATCAGTGAATGCATGGAGCTGTCTGTTTACATTTGTCACGCAGACCTCATCATGGTCAACAATTGTGACTTTACCAATGGCTGAGCGTGCGATGGCTTCAGCAGCAAAGCTGCCTACACCTCCAGCGCCCACAATTAATATATGTAGATTTCTAAAACGTCCTAAACCTTCGCGTCCGACAAGGAGCTCAAGTCTACTAAATCTATGATTGCGAAATGACATTGTGATTCCTTCTGAAGCACTCATTTGGAAAAAACCTGAATCAACTACATAATGTCAAACATAGTATTCTGCCACAAAATTTTTCTCTTTTTTATACAAAAAATTTTATATTTGAATTTATGTGCTTAGATGAACCTTGGACGTATTTTGCAAATTGAATTTTTGTGCAAAGAAATGTTTTAAAGAATTATGAAAATTAAGTTTAAAATCTTAGGTGATTCTTCCTTTTGTGCAGTTGTGGCTTGTCATACTTTTGAAATAGGGAGCAAACGATAGCATTTAATGACATTTTGGGTGCAGCCTGGGGGCTTGCCGTACTGTAGATTCAGGGTAAATAGCTGTTAGGGGTTATGTCGTTTCGTTTTCAGGCAAAGCTGGTAATTCTTTGGATAATGTTGTCCATCCCTTATAAGTGCGGAAAATAATTATAAGAGTCGCTATAACAAAACATGGAGCTGATATTATCCACCCCAAAAAAGGAATAACTCCGAAAACTAAAGCAATGATATAGAACAACGTGGCAAACCAGAAAGTTTGGATTTGCCAACGGAAATGGGAGTCAAGCCAAGTGTATCTTGTTCTATGCCTAAAAATATAATTCATAAATAGTGGTACGAGCAAGAGAGTGCCGGCAGTAAATAAGGATAAAAATTGTATTATATAGACTAATGAAACTATATTTTTATTTGAGTTCAATGCAGGTAAATCAGTACCATTTGAATTGTTTTTGAAAAAATCTTTACGTGACATAATCTTCCTCATTTTGCAAAGCAGACGCGCCGCTATTTCTTGTATATCTTGATTCCTGAGATTTTGAAAGAAGTTCTGCTAAGTCTGACATTTCTACAGAGAGACTGCGGAATGCACCTAATAAACTCCATTTTTCAGCCTGATCTAAGGAGTTTAGGTCTAAATTATCAAGCTGTAATTTAATCTTTTCTAAATTATCTGTAATATTTTTTAATTTTACTTTATTGTTATGGGTGTCTTTCGGTAAAAACTTTTTTTCAAGTTTGTGAGCTACAAGATTTCTGAGCGATTTTACGCTTATAGTTTCGGGCAAAGAAGCAATTACTTGCTGACGATCAGATGAAGGTAAAGGAAGTAAAGCTTTAAAATGTTCAAAACCAAAATCTGTTCGTTGATGTGATGCCACATCAAATTCTTGGGCAACACGTATATACTGATTTGCAGTTGTGTAATTTATATTCAATGTATCTTCACAAAAATTTTTCCAGCCTGTTTTGTTGCCTTCAAAGAACCTGTTTTTCACTTCGGCAATTAATTTTCCTTTTAAGAAAAAGGCTTCAGTTTGAGCATTATCAATTCTATTAAGAAAAGATACATATTCGCTTTGACTCCAATTGTTTCTCTCAGAACGCAAACGATCAAAGTTGTATTGAATTTTAGTTATTGTATATTCATTTTCCTTTTTACTAATTGAATTATTAGAATCTAAATGAATGTCTTCTTGATTTTTATATGGTTCATCATGGTTTGAGTCTCTATTTTCAATTACAGAATCAGAAACGATTTTTTCTGGGAAGGTAACATTGGTAGTATGATCTGGTTCGGTTTTAGTAAATAATCCTCTCAATGCTTTTTTGGGTTTTGCTTGATTCATTTTTGAGTTCCTTTACAAAATATTTTAATTGTTGAGATGATGTGTCGTCACATCAATCTAAATAACGACTGTATCAATTGTAATGTTTTCATTTTTTCTTTGTTCGGATATTTGTATGTTCTGCATGCAGACTTCTTTGCCTAAAGCAATATAGTCAATTGCTCCTGTGCAAGATGGATCATAAGTTAACACAGATTTTCTGGCTTTTGCAGCTTCGGCTAATTTTACATTTTGACGTATGCATGTCTTAAAAATACTATTTTTAAGTTCTTCAATGGAATTAACTTTATCAACAATTTCTCTCGATAACTTTGTTCTGGAATCAAACATAGTCATAACTAAACCAGTGATTTTTAATTTTGGATTTAGCTCTTCTTTTATCAAGGAAATAGTTTCTAACAATAAATTTAAACCATCAAAAGCAAATGGATGTGCTTGCAGGGCAATATGCACTTCATTGGATGCATTGAGTGCATTGATACTTAATAATCCTAAACTAGGTGGGGTGTCGATAATAATAAAGTCATAAAGATTGTGAAGAGGTAAAAGAGCTTTTTTGAGTCGATTTTCCCGCCCAATTTCACCTGCCATTCTACTTTCAAATTCGGATAGTTCAATCGAGCCTGGTGCTATATGCAAGTTTTCATATTGTGTTTCAAGAATAACATCTTCTAAATTAGTTTTTTTTGGTTCAACGATTAATTCAAATATACTTTTTTCAATTTCAGAGAGTTCAATTCCTAAGCCAGAAGTCGCATTGCACTGTGAGTCAAGATCAACAACTAGAACTCTTTGTCCAAGTTTAGCAATTGCAGTTGCAACATTAATGACAGTCGTCGTCTTTCCGCAGCCTCCCTTTTGATTGCAGACTGATATAATTCTTATACTTTTAGGACGCTCATAATTTTTAAATTCTGATTTTGGAATATTTGATTTTGGAATATTTGATTTTGTAGCGCCGACTCTTTTAATTTTTTTATCTGACATAGAGGCTCCTTAAATAAGATAAAATATAGTCACCAATTTGCTGTCTGCTTCTTCAATTCTATTTTATGCTGATTTCTATTGAGGTAGTCCAATGAGAAATGCTCCCTTAATAAATAGTATACTTTGCAAATAAAATTTGTTGTTTTTGTTTATTTGCTCAGATTTAAACGAATATCGTCAAAATTTTGACGTTGCGATATTATCTTAAATTAAAGGATCCCGCATGTTTTACCCAAAAATATTTTCTATTTTAGGATTTTTTGCTGTTGCTCTTGGTGCTTTTGGTGCGCATAGTATAAAAGAAAAAGTTTCTGCTGCATATATGGAAAATTGGAAGACGGCAACACTTTATCTTTTTATTCATGTTCTTGCTGGTTTAATATCATGTTATCTGACTCATAAGAAAAGATCGCAATTATTTTTTTTATTAGGCTGTATTATATTTTCAGGTTCATTATTTTTATTAGTTATATTAAATCTCCCAATACTAGGTGCGGTGACTCCAGTTGGCGGAGTCTGTTTTATGGTAGGTTGGGTCTTTTTGTTTATTGATATAAACATAAAAAAATAATATTTATTTTATGTTTATAAAGTATTAAGAGGAATTATGGATCAAAATAAAACTAATAAGAATGAGAAAAAAACTGAAGCTCAGTCTCATCCTTTTATCTCAAAATTGTCTTATTTTCTATCGAAAAGTTTTTATATAAAAAATGATACATCACCCAAAAAAGTCGAAAGAACGCATCATTGGTTCAATGTGTTGTGCCTTACAGGTGTAGATTATTTTTCGACCTTAGCCTATCAACCTGGAATTGCTTTGATGGCTGTCGCGGTGCTTGCCCCTTTTGCCACTCTCTTGCTTGTTTTGCTTACATTATTTGGTGCAGTCCCTACATATATTGAAGTTGCGAAACGTTCATATACAGGGCAAGGCTCAATCGCGATGTTAGAAAATTTGCTGGGTGGATGGAGTGGGAAATTTGTAGTTCTTGCGTTAATCGCTTTTGCAGTAACAGATTTCTTCATAACGATGACACTCTCTGCCTCAGATGCGGCTTCACATATCATAGAAAATCCTCTTATAAATGTTTACTTAGGTCATTCAACATTAAATATTTCAATATGTCTTATCATTTTATTAGGAATTGTTTTTTTTATAGGTTTTAAAGAAGCAATAAATGTAGCAATTGCAAGTACAATTCCTTTTTTAATATTAACTTTGATTGTAGTAGTGAAATCAACATATGTAATTTATCAGGATCCTTATTTAATCTATGAATGGATTTCTAATCCCATATTTAAAGTGGATTGGCTTGGACTCTTTTGTATTTCTGCTTTGGCCTTTCCAAAACTTGCTCTTGGCTTAAGCGGCTTTGAGACAGGTGTCGCTGTCATGCCTCTTATTCACAATGGCAAAGGACCTGAAGCCGTTCAACGTCCTCCTTTAAAAAGAATTGAAGGGACTCGAAAGTTATTGCTTTGCTCGGCTATCATAATGTCTGTTTATCTTATCGCTTCAAGTGTTGTCACTTCTATTTTATTAAAACAATCCCAAGTAATGGATGGAGCCGAAGCTTCTGGCAGAGCTCTTTCATATTTAGCACATAAACATATAGGCAGTGTCTTTGGGACAGTGTATGATATAAGTACAATAATCATTTTATGGTTTGCCGGTGCTTCTGCAATGGCGGGTTTATTAAATGTTATTCCTCGTTATTTACCAAGGTTCGGCATGGCGCCTCGATGGGTTGAAATGCGTAGACCTTTGGTGGTTTTAATCACTCTAATAAGTCTAATCATACTGATTATTTTCAATGCCAATGTGAATGCGCAAGCTGGAGCATATGCGACAGGTGTACTTGCTTTGATTTTATCTGCATCAGTTGCCGTAGCTCTTTCAATAAGAAAAGATAGTATTTTACTGAAAAATTTTAAAATCCGCATTAAATCTTATTACTTTTGGCTTGTTTCAGCAGTATTTGCATTCACATTAATTGATAATGTTTCATCTCGACCTGATGGTATGATCATTGCGTTTGTATTTTTTATTGCAATTTTATTTGCAAGTGCAATCAGTCGTTGGCGGAGGGCTTTTGAACTGAGAGTTGAATCTCATAAATTTATAAATGATGAATCTATTGCTTTGTGGTCAACTATTACAAATAAAAAAGTTAATTTGGTGCCTATTTCTTCAGGTGATAAAACATGGTTTAAGCGGAAAGAAGAGAAAATTAAGAAGCATTATAAATGCACAGAACCCCTCGCCTTTCTTTCTGTTACTTTGCGAGATGATAGAAGTGAATTTGTCGCTCCATTATTTATTAAAGTCGCAAAAATGGATGACAATTCAAGCAATTATTTTATTGAAGTTAGTGGAGCTGTGGCAATTCCAAATACAGTGGCATATATTAGTGAACAAATAGATCCTATAGCTATTTATTTAGGACTAGCAAGAAAAAATGCGATGGAACAAGCGATTTTTTATGTACTCTTTGGTGAGGGAGAAATAGGTATAATCACCTATAAAGTTCTTGTTCAGTACTGGGAGTCAACTGAGGAAGATGATATCAGACCTGTGATCTTTTTAATGTCGGAATAATAATTTATCATTATAAATTATTATTCACTGAATTATGTTTAGTTAAATATTATAATTCACAGCAAAGGCAAAAAAGAAATCGTGTAGCTCCGTTTTAAAATAAAATAGATCATACAGCACTAAAATAAAAACTAATTCTTTAATTTAAAATTAAATATATCTTGATCGAATTCATTATAATTTTCATATTTTGTTAGCGAATATAAATCTTTTCTGTGTTGCATTTTGTCTAATATATCTTCTTGTGTCCCTTTATTTTTAATTTCTATTAAACCATCTATAGATGCTTTCATTGCTAAACGAAATGTAGTGACAGGATATATAACAATATTATAACCAAGATTGGAAAGTTGGTTGTAAGTGAATAATTTTGATTTTCCAAATTCTGTCATATTGACCAGCAGAGGTGCAGAGATTGCTTTGCGAAATAATTCAAATTCTTTTTCATTCTCAAGTGCTTCTATAAAAATACATTCTGCACCTGCATCGACATAGGCTTTTGCACGTTCAATAGCCTTGTCGAGTCCTTCTGTGGCACGTGCATCTGTGCGTGCAATAATAAAAAAGTTTTCATCTAGTTTTTTACCATGAACAGCGGCTTTTACTTTTCTAAGCATTTCTTCTTGTCCAATGATGGACTTTCCATCTAAATGCCCGCAGCGTTTAGGATTTACTTGATCTTCAATATGGCAACCCGCCAATCCCATCTCTATCATTTCTTGCACAGAGCGTGTGACATTCATGGGCTCACCAAAACCTGTGTCGATATCTATGAGTGTCGGTAGTTTTGTTGTGCGTGCAATCTGGCGCCCACGTTGGGCGACTTCGCTTAATGTTGTCATCCCAATGTCAGGGTAACCAAGATCATTTGAAAGAACTGAACCTGATATGTAAATTCCATCAAAGTTTTGCTTTTCGATAGCCATGCTGATTAAGGGAGACCAGGATCCTGGGAATTGCAAAAGCTTGCCTGACTTCAACGCAGTTCGCAAAGTCTTTCTTTTTTCAATAGGCGTGCATTCGGGAAAAAGCATTAAAATATCCCCTTTGCTTGCGTTTTATGATCTAAATTTTGCATTTCAACTTGTACATTTAACAGTTTGACTTCTTTGTCTGTGAGATCTGCTAAATTTTCAACGAGAGATATAAAACGGTTTCTTTCTTCTTTTGTAATAATTCCTTCAGATAAACTGTCAAACTTATCAATATAATTTTTTCTCTTAAAGGGGCGTGAGCCATTCGGATGTGCATCAGCAACGCCCAGTTCATCAATCAGTTTTTCACCATTTTTGAATTTGATTTCGACCCGTCCACCAAATTGTTTTTTATTTGCATCTTGTTCGTGATATTTACGAGTCCACTCAGGATCTTCAATAGTTGAAATTTTATGCCAGAGACGAATTGTATCTGCTCTTTGTGCTCTTTCACGAGCATAGGAATGAATATGATGCCAAGTACCATCTTGCAGGGCAACAGCAAAAATATACATAATAGAATGATCGAGAGTTTCGCGTGAGGCATTTGGATCCATTTTTTGTGGATCATTTGCACCTGTGCCAATCACATAATGCGTATGATGAGATGTATAAATTTGAATACTATCAATGTCTTCATAATTTGTAATTTTTTGTTTCATTCTGCGTGCAAGATCGATGAGAGCTTGAGATTGGTACTCCGCTGAGTGTTCTTTTGTATAGGTTTCTAAAATAGCTAATTTTTCTTCACCTAATTCAGGTAAAGGAACTTCATAAACCGCTTCTTTCCCTCTTAACATATAGGCTATGACTGAGTCTTCTCCTTCATAAATTGGCGATGGGCTCCCCTCGCCTCGCATGGCACGATCTACGGCTTCGATTGCTAATTTTCCTGCGTGTGCTGGCGCAAATGCTTTCCAAGAAGAGATTTCGCCTTTGCGCGATTGGCGTGTTGTAAACGAGACGTGAACGGCCTGTTGTACAGCTTGAAAAATAATTTCTGTGGGGAGATTGAGCATTGCCCCAATGCCAGCAGCTTGAGCAGGACAAAGATGTGCAATGTGATCTTTTTTAAATTCATGCAGACAAATTGCTTTTACAAGATTTACATGCACTTCATAGCCTATAACAATTCCTTTTAAAAGATCTTTTCCGGGCATATTCATTTGTTGAGCGACAGATAAAATTGGAGGGATATTGTCCCCAGGGTGTGAGTAGTCTGCGGCTAGAAAGGTATCGTGATAGTCGAGTTCTCTTACTGCTGTACCATTGGCCCAAGCAGCCCATTCGCAATCGAATTGATATTCATTTGGCATACCAAAAACAGTGGAACCATTTTTTCTTGGATGGGCAATAGCCATCGCGCGCGCCGTTGCGACAGGTGTCCTGTTAAGGGATGCAATAGCAACTGAAGCATTGTCGATTATTCTATTTATGACCATATCTAAAACATTGTTATTCATTTTATAAGAATCTGATGCTAATTCAGCAATTTTCCAAGCGAGTTGATCTTTTCTGTCAATTTTTTCTTTTGACTGATGGACACGAACAAGGTGTTTTTTCATGCTCTTTCCTTCTTAAAAAATTTCTTTAAAATTACTGGTGAGTTGAAATCTCGTCAAGCTCTCATTGACATCAAGGTTCAAATTAACTTAGCCTTCTGAGATCATTCAATCACTCAATGAAAGCTGAAGTCCGGTGAAACTCCGGCACTGTCCCGCAACGGTAAAGAAAAATTTTTTTTCTAAGTCCGATCGCTTTGTTGAGTAAAACCAATGCTTGTGGCTTTCTCTTCGGAGTAAAGAGAGGACACGTCATCAAAATATAATCTTACACAAAAGACTCTATTTTGAGGTTGTCTTTCTTTTCCTGCTGATAAAAAAAGCCAAGCTCTTTCGGAGGAAAAGTTATGAACAATTTGGAAGATATTGGCGTACAAAAAAATATTCATATCAATCCAGATTATGTTCCAGAACCTGAAAAAGTTAATGTAAAAAAGGGATTGGAAGGGGCTGTAATTGATACAACCAAAATTTCAAAAGTCAATCCAGAATCGAATTCGCTCATCTATAGAGGTTATCCTGTTCAAGACTTAGCTGAAAATTGTTCTTTTGAAGAAGTAGCTTATCTTTTACTGCAAGGAGAACTGCCAACTCTCAGTCAATTAAAATCTTTTAAAGAAACAGAAAGTCAGCAGAGATGTATTTCGAAAACTATTTTAAATACATTAAAATCATTACCTAAAGAAACACATCCGATGGATGCTATTCGAACATCTGTTTCTATACTAGGGTGTGAAGATATAAAAAAAGACTCGAGTCAATCACAAGATGTTAATTTTGAGAAGGCAATACAAATTTTAGCAAAAATTCCAACTATGGTTGCAGCTCATTATCGCTTGCGACAAGGTAAATCTGTTATAAATCCAAGAAAAGATCTTTCATTTGCTGAAAATTTTTTCCATATGTGTTTTCAAGAAATACCTGCAAAAGAAATTGTAAAGGCATTTGATGTTTCTTTAATTCTTTATGCTGAACACAGTTTCAATGCTTCAACTTTTACAACTCGTGTTGTTACTTCAACCCAATCAGATATTTATTCTGCAACTGTTGCTGGAATTGGAGCATTGAAAGGTTCGTTGCATGGTGGAGCAAATGAACAAGTCATGTATATGATGCTTGAAATTGATGATCCAAATAAAGCTGAAAAATGGATGAATGATGCGCTTATTCTAAAAAAGAAGGTTATGGGTTTTGGCCATCGTGTTTATAAATCAGGTGATTCACGCGTTCCTACTATGAAAAAATATTTGCAAGTTGTCAGTAATGTAAAAAACGAATTAAAATGGATAAAAATGTATGATGCTTTAGAAAAAGTTATGGTTGAGAAAAAAAATATTTATCCTAATCTCGATTTTCCTACGGGTCCAGCATATTATATGATGGGTTTTGATATTGATTTTTTTACACCTATTTTTGTTATAGCACGCACAGCTGGATGGTCAGCACATATAATTGAGCAACATAATAATAACAGACTTATACGACCTTTAAGTGAATACGTTGGTGAGAGTCAACGAAAAATAATTCCATTAAAGGAACGGAGCTAAATATTTTTAAATAAATAAATCTTTATCGGATAATCTTGAAAAGAATTTTCAAGCTCCAGCTTAAGCCATGAGATTGGTACACCTTCAATTTCTGGTAAAGCAATTGATAATATATTTTCTTTTTTGCAATGAAGCGCTAGAGCATTTAAAATTTCTTTCATAGATTCTTTTTTTAAGCGTTCTTGCCAATTGTTGCGGATTGTCAACGTAACAATATGTTTTGTACCAAAAAGAGCTTCAATAGAGTGATAATAAGCTTTATAAGGTGTGAGCTGTTTTCTTAAACAAGCTCTTGCATAATTTCTATAATAATCTGACCAAACTTTTTTTATTTTCTTTGTAAAAGGGTCGTGAGATAATCCAATGCAATTAACAGGATGCGCAATAGCTTCAGGGTATAAATCAAAAATATTTTCTACTTCTATAAACTCCATAAGTCTTTCCTAGCCTATTTTAAGCGTATTGAAATGAAGTTAATAATTGTAGACATTAAGGAAGCGAATCCTCCTAGCCAAAGTCCATATCCAACCTTGATTTGGCTTGCTGAGAGAGAGACAACTCCAAACATTTCGGTAGGAAGGCTTTTCGCAATCATTGTTTGGTAAGCGATACTAATTATTTCATATAAATACAAAGATAAAAGTATGAGCGAGGCTGAGAGTGCAAAAAATAAAAGTACTTTCCTAAATCTATCCGTTTTATACAAAATTGATGAGATTAAAATAAGGCAAATTGCAGAGATTAGGATAATATAAGAAGGTTTATCACCAATATCTATACCTGTTTTAGAACCCACTCCATAAGACATCCAAGGGAGCAATGGAGATAAAAGAGCAAGAAATCCACAACTGTTGTTAAAATAGAGTTTTACACGGTTGTTTTTTTCCATAGGGGCAAGCCTTTAATGAGAGTAGAATACGATTGTGAAAATTATCTCAATCAAGGATGACGTTAACCTTTTTCATATTCAACAATCAAGATCGGGACTTGGCTATCATGTCTCCGGCAATATTTGCTGATACTTGTGGAGAAGAGACTGCGTAGGACAATATAGAGAGTTAAAATCAAATATAACATGCTAACATTACTTATTTAACTACATTTTTTATTATTGTGGAAGTTTGGGCTTGATTTGGATAAGCTAATAATTACATGAAGTTAAATGGTGACAAGGAGTGGACTTGAACCACCGACCTGAGGATTATGAGACCTCCGCTCTAACCAGCTGAGCTACCCTGCCATCGTGAATGAAGCAATTAGTATGGGCATTAGGAAAAGTCAAGCGGAGATCTATAAAATTTGCTTGAGCACATAGATTCTCTAGCGGAAATGATGAAATAGATAAAACTGGCATAGATACATAAAATTGGAAATAAAAATCAATAATATCTGATCATAACCTCTATTTCAAGTTGACACTTTTTTACCAAGGAAAGGGGAGACAATGGACAAGTTAGCAGAGCCACGTAGGCGATTCGGGTACCATGAAAAACGTGCAATATTGGAGGAACATTTCAATTTGGGGTTGAGTTTATCAATACTTTCCCGTAAGCACCAGATCCACCCTGTTACTCTGTATAGCTGGAAAAGGAGCTTAAGCATGACTGATAATACAATAAAATCAAAGGATAATATGGAAGAAATTCTAGCTGAAATGGAGCGATTGCGAAAAGAAAATAAGCATTTGGCTAGAGCGGTTTCAACTTTAACAGTGGATAAAGCTATATTAACTGATGCTATTGAAATTCTTAAAAAAAAGAGCCAACAGAGAGCCTTGTTGAAACAGCAAATGAAGTCATCAAAATAAATAAATATTCGGTATCTTCTGTAAGTCGAAATTTAAACATTTCAAGACAATCGACTTACAGACATAAAGACAGGGTGGTCTTAATGAAAAATTATCTTAAAAAAGATGATAAAATCATGTTACCTCTAATAAAAAAGGTCGTAGAAAGAAGGCCTACGTATGGCTATAAAAGAGTAACAGCCATGGTTAATAATGTGCTTAAAGACTCTAAAAGTGAGAGAATAAATAAAAAAAGAATATATCGGATAATGAAATTAAATGGTCTCCTCCTTCCTAAAAATCAAGTGCAAAGAACAAATCATACAGGCACAGGAAAAATTGTAACTCTTCATTCAAATACTAGATGGTGTTCAGACGCATTCGAAATTCGCTGTTTTAACGATGAAAAATTTTATGTTGCGTTTTCTTTAGACTGTAAAGATAGAGAAGCGATTAGTTACGTTGCGTCAAAGGAACCATTATTAGGAAAATCTATTCAAGAATTAATGATACGCTCGGTGGAAAAAAGATTTAAAAGTTACAAGGCTCAGCGGCAAATAGAATGGCTCAGTGATCGAGGCTCGATTTATAGAGATAAATCGGTTCAAAATATAGCTAGAACACTTGGATTAAAACCTTGCTATACTGCTCCATATAGCCCTTCTAGCAATGGAATGGCTGAAGCATTTGTAGGAACATTTAAAAGAGATTATGTTTATATCAATGATTGTTATTCTACTTATTGGGTTATAGAGCATTTAGAAGAATGGTTTTACGATTATAATCATTACGCACCTCATTCAGGACTTGCTATGATGAGTCCTGTGCAGTATCAAAATTCACATTAATCATGTGTCAACTGAATTGGGGCCATTGCATATCATAAAATAGTTTTGTTGACTCGTTAATTAGGATGTAGTAGTTGAAGTGCCATGTGGTATTATGACTATTTATTAAATATTCATAATATATTATAATTTATATTTTACTTAAAATTTTAAGTAAAATATAATTCACATGCTCTATATTTCTGTATAATAATTTTCAAGGACGAAAATATGTATAATTCCAGGCTTGTTATTGTAGATAATATTGGAAATAACACCTCTTCTATCGTAGAAGATAAAAATATAAATCCCATAATTGAATTACCAGATGGACATAAAATAACTCAATTGTGGTATAATGAAAAAACTCCCAATGAACCTAATGGGGAGCAAGATAAATTAGAGCAGTTTAATTTTAATATTAAGCCCGGTGCAGTCCAATTTATTAAAACAATATTCCCTCCATTTTCTGAGATTGAGGTCTTTGCAAAAGAAAATTCGTGTACGATTGACGCTAATACATATGGATTACATAGTACCACAACAATTGATTTTGCTGTTGTTGTTAAAGGACAAATGCAACTAACTACAGAGAATGGAATAGTAAAATTAAATGAAGGAGATTGTTTAGTACAAAAGGCAACTGTCCATGGGTGGATAAATATTAGTTCTGAACCAGCAGTTATGGTGTTTGTTATGCTTGGAGCACATGTTCCAAAATCTTTTAAGATTAAATCATTTCAAGATCCTATTTCAGGAAGAGAATTATAAAATTCATATTCTTTCGTTTGAGAAAATAATAATAAATAAAAGGATGTTAATATGAAAATAAAATCAAATGAAGATAATTGGCAAAAGAAAAAAATATTAAATGCAAAAAATCATCAAGTAAAAGCTTTTAAGTATATTAATGACTCAGTGGTTATAAAAAGAGAAAGAGGAAGAATAATACATTTAGAAAGTCGAGAAAAGCTTATTGATTTTGCCTCATGCTCCTATCTTGGTTTAGATTTAGATGAAAGAGTGATTGAAGCATCACAACATGAATTAGAGAATTTTGGAGTAAATTTTGCAATAGCGAGAACAAGATTGCGAGTAAAAAGTTTTGTTATCCTAGAAGACTTATTACAAAAAATATTTTGCGATTCATTTGTTACCTTGTTTTCTTCTTTGCACTTGACCCATCTTGGATTTATTCCTTTATTGTCTTCAGGTGAAATGCCAAGCTTTCCTGTGAAAAAAAATGGTGTTTATTTTATAGTTGATAAAACTGCGCATGCTTCAATTCAGATCAATAGAGGACTTATGGAGCAATTTGGGATTGTGCTAGTTGTCGACTTTCAAAATGATAAAGAATTGTCTAATGCATTTGCTTTTGCATATAAGAATGAAATGACACCGATTTCATTATCAGATAGCGTTGGTTCTATGGGTGGAATTGTCCCACTTACACATCTTTTTAATCTTGCAGAAGAATATAATGGCTATGTCTATCTAGATGATGCTCATGGTACATCAATCTACGGGAAAAATGGCTGTGGTTTTGTTCTTGATTATTTAAACAATAAATTTCCTAGAAGACTTATTTTATGCTCTTCACTGTCAAAAGGTTTTGGTGCCAATGCGGCAGCTCTTTTGCTTCCAACCAGCGCAGATAAAGAAACAGTTAAGCAGTTTTGTACACCTTATCTTTTTAGCAATCCTCCTGCTCTCTCGATAGTTAATGCTGCTATTAAATCTGCAGAAATACACCTTTCTGATGAATTAACGGAACTACAAAATAAACTTTGGGAAAATGTCAGTTACTTTGATGCTTTAGTGGAAGAAAACTGTGTCATCAATAGAAAGCTAAAGATTCCGATTCGTGGATTATTAATAGGGGATGAAGAAAAAGCAATTCAATGTGCAGAAATCTTGAGGAAAAACGGATTTTTTGTTTTAACTGCAATGTATCCTACTGTCGCTAAAGGAAGAAGCATGCTTAGATTTGCTTTTGCTGCTGATCATAAAAAGGAACATATTTTTAAGTTTTGCAGTATTATTAATGAGTTTAAATTAAATACTCAGCTATGATCCAAAATTGAAAGATTATAAGTCTCTAATTAAAATAAGTAATTAGTTTATTAAAAATAAAATTTAATATGCTTGATAGAAAACTATAAGCGATTTATAAATATGTTTAATTCTGTCTCAATATTTTATAATTTTTGAGAAGAATAGCACTAGAAAGCACCTTATTAGGTTTCTATTTTGTATATTTTGGAATTATTATGGATTTTAGAGACAGTATATATTTATTGAAAAAAGACTATGTTAACCAAAATATCAACGAAATCATATTCAGAAACAAGGCTTATGATTATTTTTGTTACATTGATCCAAATATAGTCAATTTGAAGACGGGAATTCATATTAATCTCGGAATAGATAATCTTGGTTTATCTGAATATTATATTGAAAAAAATTATCTAAAAAGAGATCCTTTTTTGCATCAATTCAAAAATCTCCGTATGCAAACTTACCATTATAAAGAACTGGAATTGAGTCAGATAAAGATGCCAGAGACTTCTGAGCGAGTGGGTGTTATTTTAAATAGAGATAGAAGCACACTCTTTAATGTTAATAGTGGTATGTATCGAACGATACAACTAACGAATACTTATTGCTTTATTTGCTTATATGGAAGAGAAAAAAAGGACTTTCTCTTTGAAGTTGATCTAAACTCCAGTACGCGGCAAGGCCGTTGGTTTTGGAAATTTGAACAGGAAATGATTGAATGTATGAAGAAATATTTAAATGAGTTTAAGCTTCCAAGTATGAAGAGAAGTTAAAGACTTCTCTTCATACTTTATATTTCAGATTCAGTTAAGCTTTCTGTTTTCTTTGACTTTTTTACTACTTTAGCCTTAGTTGTAGCTTTTTTTGCTTCTTTTTTAGGCTTGCTTTCAGTTGTATCTTCTCCAAGCAAGGCTTTACGTGAGACAAATTTAAATTCGAAATTTCCATTTTCTTTTAAATGCAAGGCAGCTGCAAATGGGCGTCCTTTTTTAGATTTAAAATCAGCAATGGGTGGTGTAGAACCAGTGAGAATAAAAGATTTATAATCGTCTAAACTCATTTCTCGCCCGCATAAAATTCGAGGCATTCTTGAAATAAGGCGTTTGACTTTTTTGGGTTTTGTTACCTTTTTCTTTTTTTCTGAATCTTCGCCAGATGCTTTTTTCGATTTTCTCTTTGGTTTAGAGGCTTCTTCTTTAGTTTCAGTGGGAAGATTACCGAATTCACAGAGATAAGCCATTTCTGTTACTTTAACAGTGCCAGGCATTTTTAAGAAAGTTTCACTCAGAAGCTCTTCATGAAGAACGACAGCATCGTATCCTGTAGCGGATTCCTTAGCTTCGCCTTGCTCAGTACAAAAAATAATTCCTTTTTGCGGAGATATAGTTAAGTATTCATCATAATGTGACGTGCCAGTTGAGTTGCTAAATTCAAAGGGGCCTACAACTTGTTTTTGTAGCACTTCTTCCACGATACTGCGGTCAATATAGCGCTGGTTTTTTTCTTTCCAAATAATGAAACTGCATTGATCAGCAGTGACTTCTTTGCTGTTTCCAGCACGGCTGCATTTATAACCCCAAAATCCTTCATTGACTTTACCAATTTTGCAAACAGGACATGAGCCGAGTGGTGGATCATTTTTATAAATAGCATCGTACTCAAATGTT
This sequence comes from Fluviispira vulneris, assembly GCF_014281055.1. NCBI lineage: Bacteria > Pseudomonadati > Bdellovibrionota > Oligoflexia > Silvanigrellales > Silvanigrellaceae > Fluviispira > Fluviispira vulneris. The sequence continues at coordinate 554,985 of NZ_JACRSE010000003.1, forward strand.
CTAGCTTTATCTACAATTGTCGAAGTAAAATCGAACATATTTTGCATGAATTCAGAACGTTTTTCTTGTCCCTTTTCCATTTTACGCAGGCCGGCTTCAATTTCTCCAGTGAGATCAACTTTCGAGAGAATATCAATAGGTATACGACTCAATACGTCAACCAAACGGATGCCTTTTGATGTTGCTCTCAATGCTTTGCCATAACGGCTGACATATTCTTTTGATATTAGATTTTCTATAATATCTGCTCGAGTTGCTGGGGTACCGATACCTTTGTCTTTTAAAACTTCAGCAATCTCTTCATCAACTACTGATTTACCACAGTGTTCCATTAAAGATAAAAGCTTGGCTTCGGTATAACGAGGAGGAGGTTTGGTCGCATTTTGGATTGGATTAACTCCTTCCGTTTGCACAGGCGTCTGCGCCTCTGGATTTTTCTCATTTAATTTAGGAAGTTTACTTTCTTCCTCACTATCAAGACCATAGACTTCGCGCCAGCCTGGTTCTTGTAAATCTTGCACGCGCGTGCGAAAGTTTTGCTCGCCTACAACCGTTATTCGCTCAACTTTTGCCCATATAGCATGCGGCATAAATGCAGCAATAAAACGCTTCAAAACGAGATCAAAAATACGGGCATCATCACCATCAAGTTTTTCAGATGGAAATTGTCCTGTTGGAATAATAGCAAAGTGGTCTGAGACATGTTTATTATTAAAAACTCTGTCCTTATTTAACAGACCAAGCTTTAATATTTTTTGGCAGGCTTTTGAATATTCAGTTGGAATAGCTGAAAACTCTTTTAGAATATTCTTAACATTTTCAACATAATCTTCGGGTAAATAGCGTGAGTCCGTACGTGGATACGTTAAAAGTTTATGTTTTTCATACAATCTTTGCGCTGCTTGGAGTGTTCTTGAAGCAGGCATGCCAAATTTTCTATTGGCCTCTCTTTGCAAGAGAGTCAGATCGAAGAGCTGGGGAGCAATTTCTTTCGATTCTTTTCGAGTTTCACTTGCTTTAGCTTGGGATTTATTGTCATTAAAATTTTTTAAAATTTCATCTAGTTTTTGTTGAGAAAAAATTCTGTCTTCTTTTTCACGCGAAACAATAGATTCGTCATCTTCGGCTGCTTGAGGTTTTTTAAACTTAGGATCGAACCAAAGTCCTGAGTACTCATGGGTCGTTGTGGAAAAACGGCCTTCAAGATTAAAAAAGGGTTCTGGTCGGTGCTTTAAATAATCAAGTTCTCTTTTGGCAATAAGTGCTAAAGTTGGTGTCTGCACTCTACCGACTGACCAAACACCTTTTGTATTACGGGTTTTAAGTCTTTTCGTCACAGCTCGGGTTGCATTCATACCTATGAGCCAGTCACTCTCCGCTCTGCAGCGTGCGGCATCACCTAAGTTGTCATAATCATGGCCAGATTTTAGAGTCTGGAACTCTTTACGAATGGCTTCTGGAGTCATACTCTGTAACCAGATACGCTTAAAAGTTTTGTTTATTCCACAATAGTCATAAATTTCACGAAAAATAAGTTCACCTTCACGTCCTGCATCGCATGCATTTATAATTCCGGTGACGTCAGATTTTTTAGCTAGACTCTTTATATGATTTAAACGTTCAGTTTGACCTTTTTTAGGTTTGTATTGAAATTCTTGCGGGAGAATTGGGAGATCTTGTAAGAGCCATCTTTTGTATTTGGGATCGAGTTCTTCTGGTTCGAGTAGCTCAAGCAGATGGCCGACAGCCCATGTGATGTAGTATTTTGGAGACTCATAGTGGTCGCCTTTTTTTTCAAATCCACCGAGTGCTTTTGCTAAATCACCAGCGACGGATGGTTTTTCTGTAACGACGAGCCACTTTGAAGCTTTATCCATATCTCACCTTGTATCTGTGAATCATTCTTTAATGATGATTCATTTCCTGTAGAATGTTATGCCCCAAATCAACAGCTTCTGAAGAAGAAGATTTTGTTAAAGTGAGTGCAGTTGAAATCAATGCAGCTTTATAATCTGAAGTTGGTACTGAAAGTAAAACCCAGATAACATAATATTTTTCTAGTCCATTTTCCGTATCCTTTTGGCGATACTCCCAATATATAGCCTTTGGCAAGGAAGGTTTAAAGTTTAATTTAAACCTATTCTTGCTGACAGCCTCAGAAAGCTCATTGACGAGTGAGTTTCTCTCTTTATTGGAAATATTGGAAGAGGCTGGAAGAGAGTTCAGTAAAGTTTTTTGGATTTTTTCCATTACTAAAAATGTTATTTGTGATTGGGCTGCAGCTTGTATCTGTTTAATTCCCAAATTTAGATTGAATACATCATTTTTTTTATATGTAAATAGAACAGTTTCATTGTCAGTGAGCGGCTCGTTTGTATTCACCCAACTGGGAGTTTGCTGCTCGCTTTTCTCAAGAGTAATTTCTTTATTTGTTAAAGATACGCATGCATTGATTGCTAAAATAAAAACAATAAAAATCGTTTTGAAAGGCAAAGAATTTATTTTTTTCATAACGACTCCTATGGTTATTTGCACTTTATATAGGCAAATATTTATCGTTATTGTACTTTAAGCAAATCTTTTGGTGAGTTCAAGTATATCTGAGCAATTTATGGGCATTTTTTGCAGGTCGACAGGAAATGCAATGCTGCTTCCCCTTTGTAGATCTTTGCTTTCACTCCAACTCTGAATGGCGAATCCTGCTTCTGGCATAATGACATGAAAGGGAGCAACATCCCAAATTTCAACTTTAGGATCGATAAAGGCACGCACGGAACCCTTTAACAACATATAATAGCCAAGAGCATCGGGATACGTTCTCGTTTTTTTCTGAGGTCCATATAAGGTTTGTAATATTTCACCCTTCTGCTCAATGTAAAAGCGATAGGGATCGGCTGTTGCAACAATCTCTATATTTGGATTTCCGACGAGGGGTGGCTTAATATATTTTTCACCATTAATAAAAGCACCCTGCCCCTTAAGTGCACTCATTGTAATACCCATTGCAGGTAAGCAAGCAAAACCTATAATCGGAGTTTTACCCTTTAATACAGCGATAAGAGAAGAATAAAACGGGATATTGTGTACAAAGCTAAATGTTCCATCTATAGGATCTAGGATCCAAGTATAGGCATCTTCATCTTTCCCGAGTTCCCCCCCTTCTTCTTCACCAAAAATAAAATGAGTTGGATGATTTTTCAGGATAATTTTTCTTAATTCTTTTTCTATTTGTTGATCCGCTGAAGTCACCCAAGATTTGTCATTCTTTAAACTTTGTGGATCAATGCCATGTTTGAAATTCAAACTCATTTTTGTTGCGATTTCAGAACATAGCTGAGCTGTATTAAAGATCTTTTCGAGTGATTCCATATTAAAAATCCTTTCAATTGTATTGCTCAACATCTTTGCGAGTATTAGTGTATCCTCGCACAAAACGCAAAATTGCGTTGCAATGGAGGAAGGGTATTCAATGTCAAATGAGCTTTTACACGAAGGATTAAGTTTTCTCCAAACAAATAGAGCTTTTTTAGGAAGAGAGTTTTTAACTTGGTTATGGTTTAAGAGTGAAACACAAAATCATAAAATAATGCTTAAGAATTATGAAAATTATCATCTATTTATTGATGATAAGTTAGTTTTAAGCAGTTCAAGCGGTTCTGTCAGAGAAAATAGTTTAAAAGGAGGAACTCCTGCTTATGCTTATGAAGCAGGGAGTGCATTGGGTTCTGGAAAACTTGTGCATGAAGCAAAATTTATTTTACAAGATTCTGAAAAACAATGGTGCTTTTCTATTTTAGGGGAAGATCTTTCATTGCGGGCTATTCGACTACCAGCTGTTTCGGAAGCTGATTCAAGAGCTCATATATCTCAAAGAATTATCTATATGCAATTGTTAACAGATTTAATCGATGAGCTTTATAAAGAGTACATAAAGCTCCGTCTATCTAATCAATTTCAAGAAGAATTATCTAGTATAAGAGATTGGATCGACAATAAGATCTCGATTTAATAAATTTGTGTGGTTATGATATGTTGATGAATTCAATAATTAAGGGTTTTATAAATTTAATTTTTTTAATTTTTTTTTCTATATCATGTAGTAAAAAATCTGGTAAAAATATCTTATCGCGAAATGAAAATGGTTATGAAATTCCCAAAGATATTTTAATTCACAATGAAAAACCGAGTACTGGTCTCCCACATTATTTTAAAATGGCTACCTTTGAATACTTTTGGGATGAAGGAAAATTGAAATACTCGAATGAAATGAAGACGAACGGGATTTCAAGAAATGAAAATCTACATGTTTTTAATGAAGAGTATCCTGGAATTCCAATAAAAATAGATTCTCCTGATAATGTACCTAATACAGAATATAAAATTACATTCAAAACTGATTTTAATATCACATCGTGCAGAGGTCTATATTTTAAATTAAGTAAAAATAAAGATTTTATTTTAGTTAACAGCTTTAGTATGTTGCCAAGAGAGTCGTGTGTTGTCCTTATTTCTGTTTCTACACCTGACAAATTAAATAAAATAAGTAGAAATCTCACAATCACTTGGAACAAAAATTATTCATATTGGTGTGAGAATAATGCAGGTTTTAATTATGAATTAGATAGATATCTTGGCCGAGATTTTTGCACAATAAATAAGAATAAAAATAATAATTCATTACAAAATAGTAAGTGCTATTTTTAAAATAAAAAAAAGGTCAGAGTGAAAACTCTGACCTTTTTTAATAATTACTTATTATTTAGTAGCTGGTTCAGCAGCAGGCGCAGCAGCTGTTGCTTCTGGTGTTGCAGCAGGAGCTTGAGCAGTTGCGTCAGCAGCAGGTGCAGCGGCAGATGCTTCTGGTGTTGCAGCAGGTGCAGAGGCATCAGCTGTAGGAGTTTGAGCTGTAGCATCGGCAGCAGGAGCTTGAGCTGTAGCATCGGCAGCAGGAGCTTCCGATTTTGAGCCGCAAGTACTTGTACAGCTAGAAAGTAAAAGAGCAGAAAGAGCAACGAGAGGTATAGCTTTTAACTTCATATCATTTTCTCCATTGAAAAAGAAGGAAAAAGAAAAAGCAGCCATTTACACTATGTGTTGAGTAAACTAACAGTAATGGTCTTACTTTTTCCAACTGGGTAACTATAGCGAAATATTATGCGTTATGTAAATAGCGAAGTGCAATTTTTATTTGAACTTGGGACTTTAAATCAAATTTTCATTTATTTTTTTTGGCAAAGAAGGAACTGTTACTTATTTCTCTTCAGAATTATTTTTAAAGACTGACCTATTTCTAAATTCAATTGCTAGACCATATGAGAAATTATATTTTTCTTGAAAAAATTTAAATTACTGCCTATATAATATGAAATTAAGATCGAACCTATTCTTTTGTGACAAATTGTAGTAATGGATATTATCAAATAATTTTATCCAAAACATTTTATACAGGGAAGTGAGTTTTATGAATGATAGAAAAAAAATTGAGAACCTATTGCTCAAATTAAGTGAGAATAAAAACCGTTGGGCTGAGTTAAAATTGAGCGAGAAAAAAAATTATTTAAATAATGCAATGAATATTTTATTGACTGAATCCAAACAATGGGCCGATTCCTGCATTAGAGCAAAAGGGTTAGATGAGCTATCTGAAATTTCAGGACAAGAGTATTTGCTAGGGCCAGCCATAGTTATGAAACAGTTGAGACTTTTTATAAAAGCATTAGATGCGAACGGCTGCCCAAAAATCCCAAAAATCTATAAGTCTAAAGCAAATCAATATATCGCAAGAGTCGTTCCTGCAAACGTCTATGACAAAGTAATGTGGGGAGGTTTCACAGCGGAAGTAAGAATTCTAAAGAATAAAGAACCTACGCAAGGAATGTTTTATAGAAAGGACAAGGTAACAGGCTCTTTAAGTCTTGTGCTTGGTGCAGGGAATGTTTCAAGTATTTCTCCTTTAGATGCTCTGCATAAACTTTTCATCGAAGGTAAAGTTTGTCTTGTAAAATTAAATCCTGTTAATGATTATCTCTTAGATATCTTCAATAATGTTTTTGATGATTTGATAAAAGAAGGATTTCTAGCTTTTATCAAAGGCGATTCTGAAACATCGGAGTGGCTGTGCAATCATCCACTAGTAGATGACATACACATCACGGGTTCTCATAAAACACATAATAAAATAGTTTGGGGGGATGAAACTCCTCCAAAGCCAATAGATATGAATAAAATTAAAAATAATAAAAATATCACATCGGAATTAGGCTGCGTAACTCCGGTTATTTTAATACCTGGTATGTGGAGTGATGAGCAATTGGAATACCATGCAAGACAAATTGCAAGTGCAGTTGAAAATAATGGGAGCTTCAATTGCAATGCAATGAAGTTAATTGTTACTTGTAAAGGGTGGCAGCAAAGAGAGCTTTTTTTAAAACAAATAAGGAAAGAATTATCTCTATTAAAAAATAGAAAAGCATATTATCCAGGTGCGCAAAATCGATATAATGAATTTTTAAAAAGATACCCACAAGCAGAAGTATTAGGAGAAAAAAAAGTTGGTTGTATACCATGGACATTCATTGCAGATATAAAAAAGTCTGAGAACGAATATGCATTCAATGAAGAGGCATTTTGTGGAATTATTTCTGAAACAGCAATTGTTGCAGATGATATCCCTTCTTTTATTCGAGCGGCAACAGATTTTTGTAATAATGAAGTCTGGGGTACTCTCAGTTGCTCGGTGATTGTAGATCCATTTACAAGGAAAGAATATTTTCAAGAAATAGAAGATTGCATAGAGGAACTCCGTTACGGTGCAATCGGTATTAATTGTTGGTCAGCTCTTTCTTATGCATTTGCCTCAACGACTTGGGGAGCTTACCCAGGGCATACCTTGGATGATATACAATCTGGTATTGGTGCAGTGCATAATGGTTACCTTATTGATTTTCCTGAAAAGTCAGTAATCGATGCTCCTTTTATTATAAAACCAACGCCTGTTTGGTTTTATAATAATAAAAATATTCGTGAGATTGCAAAAAAACTGATTCAATTTGAATATTCACAAAATCCATTTGATTTCTTAAAATTAATTTTTGCAGCCACGAAGGGCTAGCTGCTTAAATTTAATAATCTTAATAAATCATCAAAAATACTTGCTAATTAAATAAATCAGAATTAGTATAATGTTCCCTCAGGATAGGATGTTTTGAGGGATTTATTTCTTATGGGGGTGAACTGGTCTCGACGGAGAGAGTTGAGCAAAAGGAGCATGCAGGGGTTGGTTACAGCACCTCTTCAAAACGTTGTGTCAGCCAGAAGTGGCAACCAAAAACTTAACGCTCTCGCTGCCTAATTAAGCACAGAGCCGGTGACTTGGGTGTGGCAGCACGTGCATTCAAAATCGCCGTTAATTTACGTGCGGGCAATCGTCAGCTTCTGTTCGGAGTTGAGTTTACCTAGCAATCGAACTGGCTTGTTTGGTAGGGTGTCTTTCCCCGGCTAGCAAGTGAGATCTAATGACAGAAGAAGCATGTGGCGCCAATTGTGATTCCTTTTCGGACCCGGGTTCGATCCCCGGCACCTCCACCATATATATGTTAGAAAATTAAAAAGTGAAAACTTATCTGGCTGTGTACCCACCATTGGCTAGGATCGTTTGTCCTGTTATCCACCATCCATCTGTCACTAAAAATTTAATTAAGGGAACGATGTCCTCAATATCTGTCAGACCAGTCTTGCTAAATTTCGCAAGCGCAGGTGCGCTTTTATGATACTCAACAGCATCTTTTGTTTCTTGTCCATAAAAAAATGGAGTGTCCATTGGTCCTGGACCCACAGCAGTCACTGAAATTCCTCTTTGTCCAAATTCAAATGAAGCTGCTCGGGTAAAATGTTCAACTGGAGCTTTTGTCCCAGCATAACTTGAATAATAAGGCGTGTAAGCAGAGAGAAGAGATGTTACAATTGTACAGATTTTTCCATTGTCACTTAAATGTTTTCCTGCTTCTTTTAAGAAAAAATAAGCGGCTTTTCCGTTTATATCGGCCATGGATTCGTATTCTTCTTCTGTGACTTCAACGATAGGTTTTTTTAAAACTTTACCCACAGTATTTATTGCTATATCTATCCGTCCAAATTTATTTTTGCCCTCTGCAAAAACTTTTGTGACTTCATTTGCCTTTGTAAAATCTCCTTGAATTTCAAATGCCTCTCCACCATTCTTTTTAATTTCTGCGACAGTTGCTTCAGCATCTTTTTTGGAGATATGGCTATTGTAGTGAACAATTATTTTTGCCCCGTCTTTTGCAAAAGTTCTGCTTATTAATCCACCTAGATTTTTTGCGCCTCCACCTATTAAAACAACTTTTCCTATTAGATCATGTTTTGAAGTCATATTGTCTCCTTTATCAGTCTTTAAGTTCAAAAAAATATATTTTGATTTAAAGCAAAGATAAATAATGGTATTTTGCACAGACTGTTATTTCATTTTATAACAATGGTGGTTCAGTAAAATGGATAATTTTATTAAAAATATAAATATTTTTATTGAAGTTGCAAAGTATAACAGTTTTACAAAAGCTGCTATGAATTTAAATATGCCAAAATCTTATGTTTCACTCGGGATCAAAAAATTAGAAGAACAGGTAGGTGCGAGATTATTTTTTCGCACGACAAGGCAAATACATTTAACCTATGAAGGTAAAGAATACTATGATCGTTGTTTAAGCTTATTATTTCAACTCAATGAAGTAGAAAATTTATTTAAAAAAGATAAGAACAAAATTAAAGGACACTTAAAAATTTCTATACCTAGTAGAATTGCAAGAGTTATTCTTATACCCAATTTACCTAAGTTTTTTTCGAATTTTCCTGAAATTAAACTATCATTATGCTCAACTGATTGTTATGTTAATCTCATACAGGATGGGTATGACTGTGTGGTGAGAGTGGGAGATCTCAAGGATTCTTCGTATATTAGTAAATCAATTGGTGAGCTTAAGATAATTAATTGCGCAAGTGTGGGTTATATCAATCAATTTGGCAAAGCTGAGAGTATTGCTGATTTATCTAAGCACTATATTATCAATTATGCCTCTTCAGATTCTCAGTCACCATCTTTTGAGTATTTTTTTAATGAAAAAACTTATCAAGTTAAGATGAAATCTTTATTAACCGTTAATAATGCAGAGTCTTATATCTCTGCAGCCGTTTCTGATCTAGGGATTATACAAATACCTGAATACGATGTACGTAACTTAATAGAAAAAAATATTCTCTATAAAATTCTAGAGAATTATCAAGCACAATCTATGCCAATAGCATTTCTTTATCCGCATAGAAAACATATTATAAAACCTTTAAATGTCTTTATGGAATGGTTTAAAGAATTGATTCATTCATTTTGCATTAATTGACAAAATATAAAATAAATATTATATAAAAATTATAATTTTTAAATCATTTTTTAGAGGAGTTTATTAAATGAGTGAAATAGCAATTGGTCTAAAAACGGACCTCATGTTTTTTGATTTTAGCAAAAATAAAATTGAAAAAGACGATTACTTTGTTCTTAAAACTCCACATAATCCCGAATTTTTTTGGGGGAATTATTTGCTCTTTAAGAAACCACTCAACAAAGGTGATTTTGAAAAGTGGACAGATTCTTTTCAAAAAGAATTTGCGCATGTAAAAGATATTTATCATATGACTTTTAGCTGGGAAGAAAAAGGGAATGAAGTAGAAATTGAAAAATTTAAAGATGCTGACTTTGACTATAACGAAAAGATCGTTTTAATGGCAAATAAAGAAGATATTCATTGCAAGTATCTGAATCCAGAGATTGTGTGTAAACGAATTGTCACTGATGAAGATTGGGAGAATATCATAGAATTTCAAGAAAAAAACGAATGAAACCATATCCGAAAAAAAGTTTAAAACATATAACATAAAAAAAATGAAAGACTTTCGGAATTTTTCTGAAAAAGGCCTAGGTTACTGGTATGCAGCTTATTTGAATAACAAAATCGTTTCGGATTTGGGTTTGTATTGGAACTCCGAAATTGCACGCTATCGTGATATTAAAACTCAAAAAGAATATAGAAAAAAAGGAATATCACAAACTTTAATTGCTTTTGCAGCCCATGACTCAAAGCAGAAGAGATTTGTAATTCAAACTGAAGAAAGTGGAATGGCTATACAAATGTATAAATCCATTGGTTTTGCCTATAAAGAAAAAATATTTGGCCTATGTCGTTATGAGAAATCAGTCTGGGATAATTAAAATTATTCCAACAATTCTATTTTATACCCATCAGGATCCGTTAAAAAAGCCATTTTTTGTTTGCCATTTGGTGTTTTTCCTGGTCCCCAACTCAATTGTAAATTAAAATCATTCAATCGATTTTTTATTACATCGATAGATTCGACTTGATAAGCTAAATGGCCATAACCCGTGCCAATTTCATATCTATTCACTCCCCAATTGTATGTGAGTTCGAGTTCAGCAGTGTTATTCTGATCACCTCTCGCTTTTAAAAATGCCAGAGTGAATTGGCCTTCTGGAAAATCACAACGGCGAATGAGTTCGAAATTTAGTATTTCACAATAAAATTGAATTGATTTTTCAAGATCGCCAACTCGTAGCATTGTGTGAAGATATTTCATTATAAATTCCTTAACCGAATATTATTCGTGAAAAATTATTTCAAGAAATTAATTATTAAAATAATTACAAATTAAAAATAAAATGTCTTGAAAGTTAATTCTAATTCTGTAGTATATCCCTGTCAATCGGTACCTAAACTGTTTTCCTATTTAAAGAAAGGGATATTATGTTAAATTCTGATCTTGAAAAATTAGGTTTTAAAAATCCGTTTCGCTTAAAATATGACAATTTTATTGGCGGAAAATGGGTTCCTCCTGTAAATGGAAAATACTTTGAAAATATTTCTCCAATTTATGGAAAAGTATTTTCGCATATTGCAAGATCTTCCGAAGAAGATATTGAATTAGCCCTCAATGCAGCACATGCTGCAAAAGAAAAATGGGGAAAATACTCTCCACAAGATAGAGCAAATGCGCTTTTAAAAATTGCTGATAAAATGGAAGAGAATTTAAATCTATTGGCTCTTGCTGAAACAATTGATAATGGAAAACCTCTTAGAGAAAGCAGAGCTGCAGATATTCCATTGGCAATCGATCATTTCAGATATTTTGCAGGCTGTGTTCGCGCTCAAGAAGGAAGTTTAAGTGAACTTGATAACGAAACAGTCGCTTATCATTTTCATGAACCGCTTGGTGTTGTGGCACAAATTATTCCATGGAATTTTCCAATTTTAATGGCTGTATGGAAAATGGCTCCTGCCCTTGCAGCGGGGAACTGTGTCGTTTTAAAACCGGCTGAGCAGACTCCAGCTTCGGTTTTGGTTTTAATGGAATTGATTCAAGATATTCTTCCTCCAGGTGTGCTCAATATCGTCAATGGTTTTGGCTTAGAAGCTGGTAAACCTTTGGCATCCAGCTCAAGAGTGGCAAAAGTTGCATTTACTGGAGAAACATCCACTGGGCGTTTGATTATGCAATATGCTTCGCAAAATTTAATTCCAGTTACTTTAGAGCTCGGTGGTAAATCACCAAATATTTTCTTTAAAGACGTTCTGGCAAAAGATGACTCTTACTTAAATAAAGCAGTTGAAGGCTTTGCCATGTTTGCCCTCAATCAAGGAGAAGTGTGTACGTGTCCTTCGAGAGCATTGGTGCATGAATCCATTTATGAAGAATTTATGGAACGCGCTCTAAAAAGAATAAAAGCAATTAAGCAAGGAAATCCTTTGCATGAAGGAACCATGCTTGGCGCACAAGCTTCTAAAGAACAGATGGAAAAAATTCTATCATATATTGAAATTGGTCAACAAGAAGGTGCGAAATTGCTCACCGGTGGACGAAGAAATATTATAGATGGAGATCTCTCTGAAGGTTATTATGTTGAGCCAACGGTATTTAAGGGAACAAACAATATGCGGGTTTTCCAAGAAGAAATTTTTGGCCCAGTTGTCTCTGTTGCAACCTTTAAAGATGATGAGGAAGCACTCCATTTAGCAAATGACACGCTTTATGGTTTAGGTGCTGGAATTTGGACGCGGGATATTGGTTTGGCTTATCGATTAGGTAGAGAAATAAAGGCAGGCCGCGTTTGGACAAATTGTTATCATTTGTATCCAGCGCATGCCGCTTTTGGCGGATACAAACAATCGGGTATAGGACGTGAAAATCATAAAATGATGTTGAATCATTATCAGCATACAAAGAATTTATTAGTCAGCTACAGTGACAAAGCGCTTGGTCTGTTTTGATTGCATACTATAATCCAATATTTTCTGCATCTAAAAAAACTATAAAGTTTTAAAGGTAAAATAATTTTTATGTTAACTAAGAATTTAGTTGTGTTATTTGTGTATTTTTTATTTATTTTTTCTAAAATCAATGTATATGCTGAGCAAGCATATACTTATTGTGTTACTGAGGATGGTAATTGGGATTGGCTATATGACAAATATCAATTAGAGTTCGACCAGTACACATCTTTAAGGGATCCAAAATACGATGAAATTAGAAGAAATATTGTAAATGGAGATTGGATATATTCGAGTGTAAATGGTTATTCTATTTATATATTATTAATTGAAGAAGAAAAAGCCAAAGAATTAGAAGAGAGATGTAAAAATCAAAAAAGCAAATATAATAAAAAATATATATATGCTCAACCAATCTTTTATTATATCGGAATTTTTCCTTCAGGTTACGCTTATTTTGGAACGAAAAATAATAATAATAATAATATAATATCTAGAAAAGGTTATTTGTATGAAAGTATTGATTATGTACGCATGTAATACGAGTAGACAATATTCCGAAAGACTACCATTAAATTGAACAATAAACCGGATTACCTTTTATTACCTCTCCCTTGACATATGTTCAATACATTCCTTAAAGAAAGAGGCAAAATCCTTTTATGTGCCCTTTTTAGAACAAGGAATAATAGAAGTTAATATATATTCATATCAAATGCGAATCTAAAAAACTCATCTTCAGTTCTAATAGACTTGACAATTTATTCCAAAATTCATACGATTATTTCATATATATCATTTAAATTTAATAGGAGATTTATTTTTATGTTTTTTGAAAAAATTAATTTTGTATTTTTATGCATTCTTTCTATGACTTTTATTTCGAGTAATTTATATGCAGACGAGACATATATTATTTGCTCAAATCCAAAAGGTGAATGGAATTGGCTTGAAAATGGAGATATAAAAGTCAATGGAACTTGGAAAAGAAAATATCAATCATCTTCAATATATTTTAACTATTTTATTTTAGAATCAGGTGTCGAAACTTATGTAGTTTTGAAAAAAAAATGTATAGATGAATTTAATGGAGAATTTATTTATCCACAACCTGTGATAAGTTTTTCAAATAAATGGGCTCCATTTGCTAAAAATGAAGATATTATACTTCCAGGTCTACTAACTTATGTTGATGATAATTTTAGATTGCGGGTAAATCTTAAAAATAATCGATAAATATTGAATTTCAGGGAATTAGATGTTCTTTATCCAATATATTTAGACTTATGTATAAGAATTTTTTTCTGTATTTAAGACTGTCTTCTTGAAGTATTTAATTTTAAGATCAATAAACTAAAAAAAAGATTTTTTAATTTTAATTTTTCTTAGAAATTGGTTTTTCAAAATGTTGATAATCCTTTATAGATTTCCATAAACCTCCCCATTTCCAACCTTTTTTATTAAATGTTTTATATGTAAAATCATTTAACTTTATTATCCCTGGTGAAGTCAATGTGCGATCTATAAACTCTTTTCCATTTTTTGGTAAAACAAGATTTCCTTTTACATAGGGATTTATTTTGGGGTTTATGTCTATAGCTCTCCCATAGCTATGAACAGAAAAAATTCCTGGTTTTCCTGTTACAGATCGGCAATTAAAAGCGGAAGTATTATTTTCTGTCATAGATAAATCATCATCACCTTTAAAATCATCCATTATCTGCATTTTTTCGATTGGAAATTTATTTTTAAATAGTTCTTCAAATATACTGACAACTTCGGTGGCTACTTCTTTATGAACTATTAAATGTCCCTTATGAATATTATTGTCAAATCCATAAAAAGATAGACTTAAATATTTTAATTCTCCCAATGAAACAGGGCAACTGGGATTCCATGTGTATTTTTGCATATTTTTTTGAATTTCTTCAGGAATGTTATCAATTTTTGAATCAAAAATCAGTGTAGTTTGTGTTTGTGAATAAGCGCTATTGCAAAAATTAGTTACAACTGAGCTGAATAATATTAAATTTAAAATCTTCACAGGATTTTTTTTCCTTTACTAAGATGTAATATAAATAATCTTTATATGCACTGACTCACTTGTTATTTGTAATTTAAAACAAATAGAATGAGTGCAATATTCTTAGCATAATGATTATCTTGTGTAAAGTATTTGAATTTATATCTAAAATAGGTTATTTTCAACTTCGTTTAGAGTCAAATTATTGCTTTAATATTTAAGTAATTGTATTATTGTAATCTATGTCATTGAATTATTTTGAGCTAAAATGATATACGAATGAAAAATTATCTTGAGAATTAAATAAAAGTATTTACTAAAAGTGACGGGCAATTTTGGAAAAAAATACGATTGAAATGCCTTAAAAATGCCCCGACTGCATTTGTGTCTTCAATTGAAGATGTCTCAAGAAAGCCTGATACTTAAATCATTAAATCTGAATCACTCTGTTTGCTGTATTCAATATTTCTCCTCTGTGCGCAATTATGATGACTGTTTTTATTCCTTTTAATTCTTCAATTTTTTTCATAATTATTTTTTCACTTTTATTATCGACATTTGCACTTGGTTCATCCAATAAAAGAAGCTTTGCGGGTTTTAGCAGTGCGCGAGCAAAAGCAAATATTTGTTTTTGCCCTGAACTTAATTTTAATGCTTCATTTGCCATGTCGGTATCAATTCCCTTTGGCAGTGCTTGGATGATCTTAAGAAGTTCTAGGTCTTCTAAGAGAGCATACAATGCATCATCTTTGTGGGCATTGTGTGGATCGAGATTAAAGCGAATACTCCCAGAAAAAAACTGTGGGTTTTGTAAAACAAGTGCAATTTGTGTGCGAATTTGCATAGGAGTGTAAGAGTTTAAACTTTTTCCAGCAAAAAATATTTTGCCAGACTTATGCTCATAAAACCTCAGGAGGAGTGACATGATAGAACTTTTACCCGATCCAGACTTTCCAACGATCCCAACTGTTTCACCTTGATTGATTGACACAGAAAAATCTTTTAGAATATATTCTTTTTGTTTGTCATATTGCATATAAACATTTTTGAATTCTATAAAATGTTTATTTGTTTCTTTAGATATTTCGATCGAATATTCGCTTTTATTTTTGTTGAATTCTAGCACTCTTTCAAGGGATATAAGACCTTGTTCGACTTCGGAAAAGGAATGGGAAAAGTTAAATGTCAGATGCATAACATCAATCATGATCCAGGTAGTCATTAGACTTAATATTGCGGCATTCAGACTGCCATTCATGACAAAATAAATTCCTGCCAGCGTCACTACTAGAGTCAAAAGCGCGTTATTTAAAAAACACATAAGACAGTGCCACATGTCGACGTCAAACTCTGTGATTTCCAATCTAAGTTCTTCTTCTAAGCACTTTTGAAACTTTGTTTGATACCAATTTTTCTTTTTAACAGTGCTTAAAATATTTTGACCTTGATAAAACTCTCGAATGATATTTATTGCAGAAGCTTTTGGCAGTGCTATTTTTCGGTTAAAATCTCTGTTTAAATTTACGTATTTTGTCAAAATTATTTTTTGCAAGAAAACGATTGGAAGTATGAGGAGTAGAAAAAGAGGTTTTATTATGAGGACTGTAAAAATAAAAAAGAAAATTTCGCAGAGAACCAGAAGAAATTTTTGGAAATCTTTTGGCAATTTAGCGTCTAGGACGGAGAGATCGACAGAAAAACAGTTTATAACTTTTCCTGTTGTCAAATGATCGATATATTTAAGCGGTGATAAAAGTAATTTATTGAGGCTTTTTATATGAAATTTTTCTGAAACCTGAATGCCTTTATAACCCCAAATTAAGGTTAGAAGAGCGATACAGATTGAGCTAAAAAGTCCAACTATAGCGTATATAGATATATTTAAAATATTTGATAGTTCGTTTACAAAAGTAAAATCTAGAATTTTTATACTCTTATATGTCCAAAAACTGAGCCATAGATTTTGCATTTTTGGCAGGAAAGTAGCCAATAAAAAAAGTGAAAAAATGCAAAAAAATAGCTTAAATTTAAGTTTTTTATTCTCATAAAAGAGTGTCTTTAAATATTTTAAATAAGATTTAAGAGGGTTTTTTATAAATTCAATCTCAGGATTCATGTTTTGTTCTGAGTCTAGCAATTGTGGGTTATCTTCTTTCAGAATGATATTTTCATTCTCTTCCTCTGAAATTCTTTGAATAAAGTCGCGAAAATCAGTAGATGAATTTAAGAGTTCTGCATATGTTCCATCTGCAACAACGGAGCATTTTTCAAGGAGAATAATGCGATCGAAAAAGTGCAAATAATCTAAATTATGCGTAGAGATAATAATGCTTTTATTTTTCCAAAACGTAAAAATAAGCTTATGGGATATTTTTTTTGCTGTTTCTTTATCTAAGGCCGACAGGGGATCGTCAAGCAAAATAATTTCAGAGTTTAACGCGGCTGTGCGAGCAAGAGCAATCCGTTGTTTTTGCCCTCCGGATAGATTGACGCCATTTTCTCCAATAAGTGTATTTTCACCTTCAGGCATTTTCTTTAAATCTTCATCAAGACAAGCAAGCTGGATATACTTTTCAGCACTTAAGTCTGAGCGATCGAGGAGAATATTTTCTTTAACGGAAGCATTCATTATCCATGCGGTCTGCGGCATAAAAGCCATTTTATTATCGGGAATATCTTTTTGCTCTTCACTATACAATTTTGCGATTGCCTCTAATAATAAACTTTTACCAGAGGCAATCTTTCCAATAACAGCAACACTTTCACCTTTTTTAAAGGATAATTTTATATTTGTTGATATAATATTTATTTCAAATGAAGAATTGTTTATTTTATGGTTGCCTTTAACTTCAGTTTCTTCTTGTGAGTTTTTTATAAGAGAAAAAAGGCGATTAAATGATGCTTTTGCGCCTGAATAGAGTTTAGTATACTCATAAACATCAAAAACAGCAGACTCAAGGGTTTTAAATAATCCTATACAAGTGAAAAGAATCGGAAGGGAAATATCATGGTCTAAATATATGTAGAGACTGAAAGTTAGAATGCATATGCCACTCTGAAGGATTGAGATAAACTTATAAGTAAGGGCAAAATATTTAATATTTTTCTTTTGTAAATATATTTCTTTTCTTCTTATATTTTTTATTTTATTTTCATATATTTTCTCAAGCAAATAAGATTTAATATTTCTTATTTGACTATAAAGAGAGCCTAATTCTTGTATGCGATTGTCTTTTTCTTCTTGAATATTTTCATCATTCAAAGACGTTTTTAATATGAGTATATTTACCAAAGGGATAAATATGCAGAGCATAAAAATTGCAAGAAATGCTGTAACTCCTAAAAAATAGAAGAGTAGAATGAGCGAGCCAATAATAACGCAGGTGTCATGCATAAATTCAAATGAGTTAGAAGCAATAGAACATGAATTGTCAATGTCACTTGTCGTGTTGTTGATGATATGTGATTCTGTTTGTTTCAATCGAGAAAATATAGGAATCTTCAGAAAGATATAATTACTCAAAAAATATTTTGCGAGAGCTTGAATGCGAAATACTTTTTGAAAGTATTGCGATGTTATAATGCCATTTAAGAAGGTCGCTAGTGTTAATAATATGGCAGAGAATACAATTTCAAATATGTTTTTAAAATCTGTGATTTGTGTTATGAAATAGTAGAGAGCAATAAGTGGCAGTATTGAAAAGATAATTCTTAAAATCAATAAAATTGATGCAATAATTATTTGTTTTTTGCATGAGAAAAGAAGACTTTTTATAAATAAAAATTTATTCTTATAGTTTATATTTTCTTTAATTTTATTGAAGTTTTCGTTAGAAAATGAACTATCAAGTTGAGGAAGATCCGCGTTGCTCCAGTTTGAATTTTTCTTGTTCAATAAAGATGATAAATAAGTAAAAAACAAAGTTTTTATAAAATTCATATTTTTTTGTCCATTTAAAGTTTATTTATTTTAAATTTAAGATTGGCAATAAAATATGAATAAAATGCACTTTCTAATAGTAAAGAAAGTTTAGTTTTGTTTTTTATTTATGAGGTTTATTGCCAAATTATTTTATTAAAATATTTGAAATAATATTGAAGTTGAAATTGTGACTGACCATATTTGTCTCCTCGATCAATTGAACAGAAAGCAAAAAGAAACTCTTATTTATATAAATAAGAGTTTTGATTATAATTATATTTAAAAAAGAGTCAAGTTTATAATATCTTATGTGTATTTCGCAAAAGGATGTTGTGTGAACCCATCTGTGTTTTCACTCAATGCTGCTTGTAGAGCAATCATAGTCGCATTGTCGGAACAGAGAGAAGGTGGAGCAAAAAATGTTGGCTTATTTAATTTTGCAAAAAGAGATTTGAATTTTTTATTTTGCGCAACTCCACCAGCAACAAGCACTGTTTTGATTTCAGGAAAATCTTCCAGAGCATTCTCAACTCGATTGAGCAATTGACTAAGAGCTGCCTGTTGAAATGCATAGGCAATGGATTGTTTTTTTTCTTTGCTAAGATCTTTACCTGTAATTTTTCCTTTTTTAATGCCTGTTTCTTTACGAATGGATTCCATTACTGCAGTTTTAATTCCACTGTAACTAAAGTTGTAGCGATTGTCTTTATTCGCAGGTTTCGAAGGATAAGTAAAATCATTTGTGTTGCCAGACTTTTCAGCTTGTTTGGCAAGATCTTCTATTAATGGGCCCCCTGGATAAGCGAGACCAAGCAATTTTGCAACTTTATCGAAAGCTTCTCCACAAGCGTCATCGAGGCACTTACCTAATATTTTTCTATCATTAGGTGATTCTAATAAACTTAAATGACAATGCCCACCACTGACGGTCAATGCAAGGGCAGGAAACGAAACAACTTCGACATCATGCCATGCGCGTAAGTCATCTTTTGGAGAAAATTGTTTTAATAAGAGCACGGGAGCAAGGTGGGCATCGACGTGATTGACTGAAATAAGTGGGATATTGAGGGACATGGCAAGACCACGGGCAAATAAAACCCCAACCATGAGAGCACCAATAAGCCCAGGCCCCATTGTCACCGCAATAGCTGTGAGATCGGTTTTTTTTAATTTGGAAACATTGAGGGCTTTATGAGCGATATCATAGATTTTAGCTAAATGATCGCGCGCAGCAACTTCAGGAACAACACCGCCAAAAGGAGCGTGTATTTCCGTCTGAGATTCAACTTCGTGGGCAAGAATATTTAAAGAAACAATTTGTCCTTGTGTATTTTTTTTAATTTTGATGATTGAAACAGCTGTTTCGTCACAAGAACTTTCAATAGCGAGAATTGTATTTTGCATAGTAATTATTATTGAGCTTTTGTTTGAGATGAAGTGGTTTGTGCCATAAGATTAGCTAAGCGACTTGTAGCAGCTTTTCCTTCAGGCATATTAGCATAAACTTTTGCGCATTCTTGATAATAAGTTTTAGCAATTGAGTTATTGTTTAAGTAAACATAACTATCCCCTGTTAATAAGAGTGCTCTTGCATTTTTCGGAGCATCAGGAAATTTTTCAATATAAGATGTAAAATCAAGAACAGCATTTTTATAATCTTGTGTTTTAAAACGAGCTTCTGCTCTGTATTCGATAGCAATTTGTTGCATAGAGTCTGAAGCATCGTGTGCATTTAATATTGCAGTAGAATTGTCAATAAGTTGTTTGTATTTGTTTTGTTCAAGATCATTCTTTAAACTTTTAGTGATTGCTTGAACGGTTTTCAGTTTTTCTGGTAATTTACCTTTTTTGGGATTATTGAGTCTCGTATTGAGAACAAGATCGATGCGTGCTATATGTCTTTGTAATGCTACAAATTCAGGACTATTACTTAATGTAACAACATTTTGTTCATTGCCGGTGCTGCCCGCGGTTTCTTCCATTCTTTTTAAACGAGCTTTGAGTTCGTCGACACTTCCTTGAGTGAGTTGTATTTGAGTCTGCAAATTCTGAACTTCATTTTGTGATGAAATAGCTGTCTGGGTTGTATTGGTAATCTGCTGGTCACGTTTACTGAGTTGTTCTTGAATTTGAAAAATTTGTCCTTGCAATTGGCTAATAGACGATTGCAGTTGATCTTGACGTGATGAAGTCATACACCCAGTTAAAAATAAACTAGAGGATATTGAACAAAATAAAAATGACTTTTTATTGAGACTGCTTAAAGGTAAATACCTCGTCAAATTAAAAAGTAAATCATATTTCTTCATATTAAGAAAAGACATGTAAATCTCCAAAAAGGTTTTTTAAAAATAAAAATTTAGGGATTAATTTGGTTCATCAGCTTACTATGTATTTAAAAAATACACTTCAATCCCTGAATCTATATTATATAACTCAGTTTGACCCATGCTCAAACATTATTCTTTGGTAGATTTTTCACCATTGCCAAGTTGCTCATCCGGGGGGATATAGTCCGTGGGGTTATCGTACAAAATCTTTAAATCCACCCGACGATTGAGAGCGCGATTTTCCGCTGAATCATTCTCAGCTAAGGGGCGAGTTTCTGCGAAACCTGCTGGATATACACTGCCAACTGGAAAAAGTTTAGTATTGATTAAAAACTTAGTCACTGATGTTGCTCTAAGGGTGCTCAATTCCCAGTTTGACATGCCATTGCGCTCGTAGGGAATATTGTCGGTATGCCCTTCGACCCTAATAACTCGGCCTATTCCTTTAAGAACCTCTGCAACTGATTGGATTATTTTATAGGCTTCGGGTGTGAGAGTGTATTCGCCTGGTTTAAAAAGGATTCTTGCCAGCAACGTTATACGTATGCCTTCAGGATCTCGAGCTACATAAATAACTCTATCCACAGGTTTTTTAGCACTGTCTGGAAATTGTTTTGTTCCATATAAACGTTCCGATAATTTTTGCTCAACATTTCTTGCCTGAGCTGAGATAATTGCTGCTCTTTCTCGAATAACTTTTTGGAGAATCTGTTCTCGACTTGTATTGCCTTTGATGTAGCGGAAAATTCCCTCTGTAGCTGTTGGCCCCCGCGGAATCGTTCCCTCTTCCTTGGGGATTTCCTCTTTTATACCAAAGGCTGTTTGCATGGATTCTGTGACTTGTTTGACTTTTGAAGTATTGACCACGGCAATTGCATATAAAACCACGAAAAGAGCAAACAGAAGTGTCATCATGTCAGCAAATGCGACAAGCCAGCGTTCATGGTTTTCAAATTCGGGGCACTTCTTTTTCTTTGGCATTAGTGATGAACCATTCCATGCAAGCGTTCAACAAGAACTTTCGGCGCTGTGCCTTGGGCGATCCCTATAATTCCTGTTGCAACCATTTCTCTAAAAACTTTTTTATGGTGACACATTCTTTTTATTTTTTTTCCAGCAGGCAAAGCAAATAAGTTTGCCAGTGCAACCCCATACAGTGTCGCAATAAATGCAGTTTTAATTCCTGGACCGATTTCGGGTGGGTTATCAAGGTTAAGCATGACCACCATGAGACCCAGAACGGCACCAAGGATTCCAATGGTTGGGGCAAAAGCACCCATATCTTCCCAGAATTTTGCTGCAATTTCTTCTTCTTCGTACATCATATCGATTTCAGAAAGCAGAATATTTTCAATGATTTGAGCTTCGGTGTTCATGGACACCATTTCGATGCCTTTTTTCATCAATGGATCTTCAAGTTTGTCTATTTCTTTTTCGAGAGCCAAGACACCATCTTTACGAGCCATTTGAGCTAAGCGTTCGATTGAAGAAATGGCTCCCTCGGAATCCATTTTGGGTCCATTTAAAAAGAGGCCAAGAGATTTAAAAGAGAAAACAACATCCTTCATCGGATAAGCAGTCATAACAGCAGCAATAGCGCCAACTCCCACGATCATGGCAGCGGACCCACCCCATAGCATTCCTGGGGAAAGACCTTTTAAGACCGCTGTCCCTATGACAGCGACTCCGCCTAGAATTGGTCCAATAATACTAGAAAGTTCCATATCAAAACCTCGTGTTTTGAATTCATTTTTACTGATTTCAAATTTAGGAATTTAAGATCTGGTTCTATTTTAGAAGGTTAAGTTTTTAAATAATAATTGATTCTTTGACATTTTAGACAGTTCTTGCAGCTCATTAGATAGTTCTTAAATATGATTTTAATTTTTTTTAATGACTCAGATGGTTTTTATTTTTCTTCTCAGAATTGAGACATTTTTGCCGATCAAAACTGTGTTCAGGCTTTCTAAATCTCGGGGTCCATATGACAGATTCATCAAGAGTTGAAAATAGAGCTCATCAGCGCTTCACTAGCAAAGCAATCGTTCAGATTATTGCCGATGAAGACACGTCTGCTGTCATGGGAACTATAAATAATATTTCTGCGGGTGGGGTCAGTTTGAACTTAGAGGTCGATAATATTAAGCGTGGTTATAAAGTGGGTTGTACTGTTACTTTTGAAATGCCTGTAAGAATGTTTGGTATCGACTCTGAAGATAAATTAACACTAAAAGCAGAAATCAAGAGAGCGACCAATTTAGGAAAAACAATTTCCTGCCAATTCCAAAATTTGAAAGATTCTGAAATTGCGGTGTTGAATAAAGGTCTTCGTATCCTTGAAGTTGTGAATAAAATCTCCACTAAAAAAACGCAGCAGAATTGATCTTAAGATTTGGTATTTACCCGCAGTGTAATATATAAGAAAATAATTTTCATTGGAATATTAAAAAATACAATTATAGTTTTCTTGATTTTAAAAGATATTTGCAAGGCTGTCTGTTGTTTTTAAGTTTGCCTTTTTGGCAGCAACAATTCTTGGGGGAATCCTCTCGCCATGCATTGATGATCTTTGCCTTTCCGTCATTTCTAAAATTTAAAACAATTTCAAGATCCTCACTTTGGTGAGGATAAAATGCATCTTTGTCTAATGAATAAATAATATAACTGTTCGAAATTTCTACTTTATAATTCTTTACCTGAAACGAACGTAAAGCCCTGACTTCTAAAGTCGGGGATATAAGTGAGCTGAAAAGACCGCAGCACCAAACGGTGCAAGGTTTAATTGAAAGCCTGACGAGGCATGCAAAAAGACGATAGGAATTTTTGCTTGTCGAAAGTAGGCTTTAGCCGTCCTATTAATCAGACGTAATTATAATTATTAATTTTTGATATAGAAAATTTGATATTTAAATAAATCGGTAGTACCCTAAATTAATAGGGGAGATTCATGACGTTTGAGTTAGATTCTAATAATCATTCTGTATTTAGTTTAAACTATCATTTGATTTTGGTTATTAAATATAGAAAAAAAGTTTTAACAAATCAAAAAATGTTATTGCGACTAAGAGAAATTGCAGAATATATTGGGATAAGCCACAATGTAAAAATTATGGAAATGAATGGGGAACCTGATCACATTCATTTTTTGCTTAGAACTAAACCAAACTGTGAACTTTCTAAATATATAAATGCGATGAAATCAGCTACAAGTAGACTTCTTAAAAAAGAATTTCCTGAAATTAAAAAGAAACTTTGGGAAGAATCTTTTTGGACAACATCTTATTGCTTAATAAGTGTAGGCGGTGCTCCTATAAATGTTCTGAAAAGGTATATTGAAAATCAAGGTGGAGTTGAGCATTAATGATAACAACATATCACTACAGAATTAAAGATTCAGGGAGAGCAAATAGAGTGCTTTCTAAGATGTCTCGTTCTGTAAATTTGGTATGGAATTTTTGCAAACAAACTCAACAAGAGGCTCTTAAAAATAAATCCGTTAAGTTAATAAATGATAAAAAATCGGGTGAAAAAATTTCTATTCCGTATTTTTTTTCATCTTCAGAAATGGATGGATTAGTTGCAGGAAGTTCAAAAGAACTAGGTCTTCATTCTCAAACAGTTCAGGCTATTTCTCAAGAATACATCACACGTAGAAAACAATTTAAAACACTATTGCGTTGGCGTGGGAAAAAATTCTTAGGATGGATACCGTTTAAAGCATCAGCAATTAAAATTCATAATGGAAAAATATCCTATAATAAGAATGAATTTTCTTTTTGGAATTCAAGAGAACTACCAGAAGATGCAAAAATAAAAACAGGCTCATTTTGCCAAGATAAAAGCGGGCATTGGTATTTAAATGTTGCTTTTGAAAGTGAATTAATTGGAATTAAAAGAGAAGATGATAAAGAAATTGGGATAGATATTGGAATTAAAACTCTTGCAACATGCTCAAATGGTGAAAAGATTGAAAGGCCAAACTTAAGAAAAAATGCTTTAGCAAAACTTCGGTATTTAAAAAGATGTCAAAATTTTGCACAAAGAAAGCAATCGAAAAGTAAAAAGTATCACGCTTTGCCAAAAGCAAAACAAGAAAGAAAACTTCATGTAAAAGTGGCAAATATTAGACAAGATTATTTGCATAAGGAATCAACAAAACTTGTAAAAAAGTGTTCCCTTATTGTTGTAGGTGACGTTCCTTGTAAATTAATGAATCGCAATAAAAAACTATCAGGAATATCATTAGACTCAGGGATTGGAATGTTTAAATCAATGTTAAAGTACAAAGCCGTTAGAGCTGCTTCAACATACAAAGAAATTTCAGAAAGAGATTCAAGTCGGACGTGTTCAAAGTGTAGTAAAAAACTGCTACGGATCGAACTTGGAGTAAGACACTGGAACTGTGAAAAGTGCGGAGCTGTCCATGACAGAGACGTAAATGCTGCAATAAATATATTGCAATCATACAGAGCTGGTGTCCCTATCGGGCATGATAGGCCGACTCGTACAAAGAAAAATTCTAGCTAGTTTTTCTTTGTATCTAGGGAATCCCCTTCCTCAAAAAATCGACGTTAGGAGGTTTTTAGGGAGGGGAGGATGTGTGCGCCGTGCAAAGGGCGATAGGTTTGGTGGTGTAAGTCCACACAACGAAGGAATAACGTAACCACGTTGTAGCGAACATTGAGTGTAATTTAGTGATGAATTGCACTAAGCGTATGGAGCGAA